>JAZGBK010000013.1:0-3232 GCA_036476365.1 Dehalococcoidia bacterium | reverse complement strand
GGCAGTCTCTTGGAGTGGGCTTTGGGTGCCTTGGCCGAGCGCCGCAAGCTCCTGCCCCACACCGGGTAGTACTGGAGGGCTAATCGCTGTATGAGGAATGCCTTAGGTCAAGGGATTAGAGACCTGTTTCCCGGCTACTTCGCCTTGGTGATGGCGACAGGTATTGTCTCAATTGCAAGCTATCTACTGGACATGGGCGTAGTTGCCTGGACGCTGTTCTTCGTCAACCTGGTCATCTACGGTGTGCTATGGGTGCTGACGCTGATGCGTCTGGTGTGGTATTCCCGTCGTCTTTGGGCAGACCTGACCGACCATGTGCGAGGGCCGGGGTTCTTTACACTTGTGGCCGGGAGCTGCGTGCTGGGGAGTCAATGGGTAATCCTCGCTGGAAACCTCACCGCCGCAGTCCTCCTCTTGGGCCTGGGTGTCCTTCTGTGGCTTGTAGTGAACTATACTTTCTTCACCGCTGTTACCGTCCGTGAGTCCAAACCAGGACTGGACACCGGCATCAACGGCGGATGGCTGATAGCAGTGGTGGCCGTACAGTCCATCTCCGTACTGGGCACACTGGTAGCCGGGGCCTTTTCCCCCTGGCACGAGGTGGCCCTTTTCTTCACCCTGGCCATGTACCTGCTGGGCTGCATGCTCTATCTCCTCATCATTGTGCTAATCTTTTACCGCTTTACCTTTTTTGTGGTCACACCCCAGGCCCTAACCCCCCCTTACTGGATAAACATGGGCTCCATCGCTATCACCACCCTGGCCGGAGCCACGCTGATTCTGAATGCGGACCAATGGGTATTCTTGCAGGAAATCCGGCCTTTCCTGATAGGCTTCACCCTCTTCTTCTGGGCGGCGGCCACATGGTGGATTCCTTTGCTGTTGATTCTGGGTGCCTGGCGCCACCTGTACAAGCGTTTCCGCCTCAGCTACGACCCTCAATACTGGGGCATGGTCTTCCCGCTGGGGATGTACACTACCTGTACGTTCCAGTTGGCCAAGGCCATCCAGGTCCCGTTCTTGCTGGCCATCCCCGGGTATTTCGTGTATGTGGCACTGTTGGCGTGGCTGGCAACTTTCGCCGGGATGGTGGCGACGCTGGTGAAGGCCATGGTGGGCGCCCCATCCGGGAATGGCAGCGCCCTGAAATTGAGCGGCCATAAGGGAGATGGTAATGGGAACTGAGCGCCCCGTAGGAAGGCCGTCCAGGTTTGCTCCATACGTTGGGCTTCATGACACCATCCACGACATGAGCCTTTCCGGAGATAGCAAGACCCGGCTCAGCATGGGCCAGCTTACCGTGCTCGGTTTCATGGCGGGCGCCTACCTCGCCTTTGCCACTACCCTGGCCGTGGTCACCTCGGGGGGTGTGGAGCCTTTAGGTATCAAGAAGCTGATAATGGGTGCCGTCTTTCCCATCGGCCTCATTGCCATCGTCATAGGCGGGGCGGAGCTTTACACCGGGAATGTTATGACGGCCCCAGTGGCCGCCATGACCGGACGCACCAGCTGGGGCCGGGTGGCCTATAACTGGACTGTAGTCTATATGGGGAACTTCCTGGGCGCATTCTTCGTGGCATACCTTATCATCCGCTTCACCCACATCCTCCCGGCCACTTTCATCTCCGATCTGCAGGGAATAGCGGTGGCCAAGGTCTCGCACCCGTGGTGGGAGAACTTCTGGCGGGGCTTCGGCTGTGTGTGGCTGGTAGACCTGGCCATCTACCTGGCCAGCAGGGTCAAGGAGCCGGTGGCCAAGTTTTTCGTGGTGTGGTTCCCCGCCATGGCCTTTTTTGCTATCGGCTTTGAGCACTCCATCGTCAACATGTTTGTAATCCCAGCGGGCATCCTGGCCGGGGCTCCCATAAGCTGGAGCCAGTTCCTGTGGAGCAATCTGGCGCCGGTGACCTTGGGCAACACGGTGGCGGGGCTGTTTATGATGGGCATGCTCTACTGGTATGTGGCCGGAATGCCCCTCCTCAAACCGGCCGGGGTCTCGGTAACCCCTTCTGACCAGCATGCACACCCGGACTATATCAGCGCCGGGAATTCCCATCTGCTTAAGGTCTTGATGATGGGGTCGGCGCTGAGCATCGCTTTTACCGCCTTTCTGCCGGGTGTGGCGGGTCTCATTGCGTTCGCAGTCACTACGGCCGGTTCACCCACAGGTGGAAGCGTTTTCGCTGCGGCACCATCGCTGGCGGCCATCGCACCTTTCCTGATAGGTGGATATTTTATCGCCGTAGCCGTGATGGCGACGATAGCCGTCAGGAAGCGGTGAGAACAGTGGGCCTGGTGGGAGGCACTATAGCGCATTAGGCGTGCAGCCGGTGATGGCTGAGGCGAGGGAAATGGCTGTGAAGACAAGTACCCCACCAGAGGGTGGGGCGGACCGTATAGCTCTTGCCAAGGGAGGTCGCTTGCCTTGAGGCGTCTCGCCGAAAGCGAGCCAGGGGCTAGCTGGCTGGGCGTTGAGGAGGGGATCCGCGGCAAGACGAGGCATAACACTCTATCCCGGTTTCGTACACATGAAACGGAACCACCCTGATGGCTTTGAGGGAAGTTTGGCATGGGTGAGCAGGAAGCTAACGCTCGGTGGCGCCGTGCTGCCCACAGTCGCTTCTATCTGGAGCTGGCCGGACTCTCCTTCGCCCTGATTCACGGCCACCAACCAGAAGACTATGCCCGGCATCTATGGTCACTGGGGGCTGCTGAGAGGGTAGGAAAAGACCGACCTTCACCGGCAGAGTACCTCCGCCAGGAGGCGGAGGCCATCGCCGTCCTCTGGCCCGGGATTGACTTTCATCTGGAAGAGGGGGAAGGTCTCACCCAGCTGGTCTTCACCCGAGGCTGCCTGGGGGCTGGCTGGGGACAGCCCTGGGCCCTGGCAGGGAGGCTGGGGCTGGCGAAGGAGCAGGTCTGTCGCTACTGTGGGGAGGCCTTCCGTGTCTGGGGGGAGCAGCTGGGACTGGCTATCCTCGTTCGTCCAGAGGAAGGAGGCCCCTGTACTCTGAAGGTAGAGCCAGGTTAACTGTGGCTACTGGTATCCTAAACCGGAACTCTTCAGCTCTATGAGCAAGGATTCCTTTTCTCATTTAAGTAAGGACCACGCTTAGATATTCATTTGACATTTCATCCAAATCTTGAGTCCGTGTTTTGCACCCAGGCATTCCGGTTCGGCGTGGGGCAGCGGGTGGACGAATCCCTGTTTGGCAGCGCGGTGTGGCTCCAA
>JAZGBK010000129.1:0-6810 GCA_036476365.1 Dehalococcoidia bacterium | reverse complement strand
AGTCGGTATTGATGGGGGTGTAGAATAGAATCCTGGCCTTATGGATGGCGAGCTCAGAAGCGTAGATGGGCTTGTTGGCCTCCATAATCTCGGTGGCGGCATCCCAGTCCCAGCCGAAGGGGAGCATGCCGGCATCGCCGGCGAAGGGGAAGTCCCCCGGGTCGTAGAAGGAGGCCACGGGGGCCATGTCCACTATCTCCTTGCGTATCCCTTCCAGGATCTCCCGTCCCTTGAGCAAGGTGCCGGTGGGGAAGATTTCTATCTCCACCCGCCCGTTGGTGCGCTCGCTGACCGCATCGGCGAACTGGACCACAGTCAGATGGAAGCTGTGGCTAAGGGCCAGCCAGTGGGCCGCCTTGAGCGTTATCTTCTGGGGGGCCGGGGCGGCCGTCGGTGCCGGGGCGGCCGGTGCCGGGGTGGGGGTAGCCCCACCACAGGCCATCGCCACCACCAGCAGCGCCAGCACGATAGCCACTATCCCATACATTCTGCCTCTCATCTCACTTGCCTCCCTTTAAGCTGAATTGTCCGTATTATTTCAGACTCCTGGGTATACTGTCAACTCTTGGGGGTGGGAGCCCCCCGGCTCGTGTGCCGGGCCAAGAGGTGGGGGCCGCCGAGGTCTTCCGTCCCGGCAACCCGGTGGAGGGTATCGTAGCCTTATGCGGTGGGGGGTGGCTCGGCCTCCAGGTCGAGGTTCATCTCAATCTCCGTGTCAGAGAGCTGCCGGGCGGCCGTCAAGGTTCCCGGCAGCAGCACCCGGTAGCGGGGTGCCGCATCTTGGCCCAGCACTGTCACCTCCCGGGAGGGGGACAGAGACACAGAACAGGCCCGGCTATCGGTCCACTCCCCTATAATCCCCTGCTCCGTCCTCAGGCTTACCCCTGTGGTGCCGTCCCGGATGGTGGTGACCGCTATCCGGATAGTGACCACCGGCTCCAGCCCCACCAGGGCCTGCGGCGTGATACGCATGTCCCAGGCCATCCTGCCTCCTTACCACCACGGCGTAATGCCCCTATAATATCCCTGGGGGCGGGCACAAGCAATGAGCGAGCATGCCACAGGGGTTTACCTGCTGTTCATCACCGCCCGGGGCCGGGCCCGGGTGGGCCGCCTGGGGGAGCAGTGGTTTGATGGCACCTATGTCTATGTGGGCTCGGCCCGGGGGCCCGGGGGCATAAAACGGCTCCGCCGCCACTACCAGGTCGCCCGCGGGCAGCGCAGCGGGGGGCGGTGGCACATAGACCACCTGCTGGCCCTGGGCCGGCTGGAGGCGGCCCTTTTCATACACACCCGTGAGCCGGTGGAGTGCCTCCTGGCACGGAGGGTAGGCCGGGTAGCACAGCTGGCAGTGCCCGGCTTCGGCAGCAGCGATTGCCGCTGTCCGGGCCACCTGTTCCAAGTGGAGGGAGACCGGGAGGGGGTGGTGGGGGCCGCCGCCGGCCTGGGCGGCTACAGGTGGGTGACTTCCCCTGCCCGGCCCCAAAAGGAAAGGCCCCCCGGTGATGGGGGGCCTTAACCTTAGAGGCAGCGAAGATGCCACCTTGAGGGCTTTGTTCTGCTTTTACGGCAGGGTCATAATGTAGGCCAACACATCCAACACGTCCTGTATGCTCCATCCGTTGACCAAAGCCGACGGCATAGGCGCGCCTGGCTGGCCGACCCTTATCTTATAGAGCATGATGCGCTTCTGGAGGCCTATGTTGCGGAAGGAGGCCCTCATGCCTCCCCTCAAACTACAGGGGGGCCCGTTGGGCCCCCCTGTGGAATACGCGTGAGTGCCAGTGTCCCCGGGCTAGTCCGCCCGGCCCAGCACGCTTACGGCGCTGGTGAACCACCCGGGGTGGCCCCCCAGGTTGTGGGTGATGCCGAGACGGGGTTCCTTCAGCTGGCGTTTGTCCGCCTTGCCCTGGAGCTGCTTGTAGACCTCGTACATCATGCGGATGCCGCTGGCACCGATGGGGTGGCCGAAACACTTCAGGCCACCGTCGCTGTTCACCGCCACCTCCCCCTCCAGGGTAAAGGTGCCGGCCTCCACATCGGCCGGGCCGCCGCCCCGGGGGCTGAAGCCCAGGTCCTCGTAGATTATCAGCTCGGTAATGGTGAAGCAGTCGTGGACCTCGGCCACGGCAATCTCCTTGCGGGGGTCCTCAATGCCAGCCTCCCGGTAGGCCGATTGGGCCGCCCGCACATTCTCCTCAAAGTGGACGAAGTCGTAGTCGCTGCGGGTCTGGGCCTCCCGGGCACCACAGGCTATGCCCAGCCCCTTGACCAGGACATAGTCTTTGCGGAAGGAGGGGGCCAGGTCTGCCCGCACGATGATGGCTGAAGCTGAGCCATCGCTCACGCCGCAGCAGTCAAACAGCCCCAGGGGCCAGGCTACCATGGGGGCCTTCATTGCCTGCTCCACGGTAATCTCCCGGTGGAAGTGGGCCTTGGGGGACATGGTGCCGTTGTGGTGGTTCTTCACCGCAATCTGGGCCAGGATGCGCTTGCCCTCCTCAAAGCTGAGGCCGTAGTGGTGGAAGTAGCGGGTGGCGGCCAGGGCGAACTGGACGGGGGCCGGGCATGGCGGGTCGGTCTGCGAGGTAGTCACCTCCGGGTACAGCGGCAGGCCGGCGTAGCCCGAGTCCTTCAGCTTCTCCACCCCTGTCACCAGCACCAGGTCATATATGCCGGCGGCCACCGCATAGCAGGCGTTGCGCATGGCATCGGTGCCGGTGGCGCAGGCGTTCTCCACCCGGGTCACCGGGATGTAGTCCAGCTTCAGGGGATAGGCGAGCATGGAGCCCCTCCGCCCCGAGCTATTGGTGCCTATCCAGGCGGCCTGGATATCCCCTGGGGAGATACCGGCGTCCTCAATGGCCTCATAAAAGGAATCTACAATGAGGTCGTTGGCCGACTTGTCCCAGTGCTCACCGAACTTGGTACAGCCCATCCCCACTATGGCAACCCGGTCCCTTATTCCCTGCATCTTTCCCCCTTTCTTAAGAGGCCCTCACCGGAAGGCATTTCCAGTAATAGTTATGGATACCCTCCACCACATGGAGGAGCCGGAAACTCAGCTCTAAGGGTATGCCCGGTTTAACCTCGTTGATGTCCCGGTCGGTCATCATGATGAGGCTGCGGCCGCCCCCCTCAAAGTCAATGATGCTCACTACCAGGGGCGGGTCCAGGGTAGGGCCCAAGTAGTCCATGGAGTAGGTGAACAGGGTGGCCCGCTTATCTGAGAAGCGGTAGGGGTCAAACTCGTCCTTGGTGCGGCACACGGCACACACCCGCTGGATGGGGTACTGGGGGGTGCCGCAGCGGCGGCACTTGACGCCATAGAAGCGGATGTTCTGCTCCTGCTCCCGGTACATGGCCGAGGCCGAGGGGACCGGCAGCGGTGGGCGGCGGGCGGCCGGGGATACATCCAACAACCCCCGCCACCGCAGGAACTGCTGGTAGCTGGGCATCACCCTTTTGGAGCCCAGGTGTCCCTTCAGGCCACGGCGGGAGCCGTTCTGGGACAGGGCGCTGGTGGTGCGCAGGATGAGGGCATCGGCCCCCTGTCCGTAGTTGAGCACCATCAGCCGCTGGTCCGGGGCTGCCTCTTCCAGGGCAGCCACCAGCATCATGGGGGCCAGGGCAGTGCCGGTGTTGCCCACCTGCTGGAGGATGGCTGCCGGCACCTGGGTGCTCTCATCCAGCCCCAGGCGGCGGGAGATGTCCGTCAGGCGGCGGGAGTCGGGGGCATAGATAGCCGCCCGGGCTATGTCCTGGGCGCCTACTCCGGCCCGCTTCAGCACCTCCTGGCCCGCGGCCATCATGGACCGGAAGTAACCCTCGTCCATGATGAAGCGGTCCTCCCAGGTGCGCATATAGGCGTCACCCTCGGAGCGCCAGATGTCCTGGATTTCGTGGGCCAGGGAGAAGGCCATCTCCACCTCGGCCACCACCCCATCACTGCCCACCAGGAAGGCGGCGGCGCCATCCCCCATGGCGGCCTCAGTATCGGAGCGGGGCTGGGCGGTGCGCATCTCGGCCGTGGTCACCAGTATGTTGCGGGCAGAGCCGGCCTTAACGGCATCCAGTGCTGCCTGCAGGGCGGTGGTGCCGGCCCTCAGGGAGCTGGTGAAATCGGCGGTACGGATGTCCTCCCGGAGGTCGCAGGCGGTGGCGATGAGTGGGGCGACCTCCTTCTCATGGTAGGGTGAAGAGGTGGAGGCGAAGAAGAGCCCGTCCACCTGTTTCCGGTCCAACCCTTGAAGGCAGTCCAGGGCGGCTGCGGTGGCCATGGTCAGGCTGTCCTCGTCAAAGTTAGCCGTGGCCCTCTCCCCGGACGCCGTCCACCCATCCGTCTCCTTGCTCAGGCGGTGCAGAGGGACATAGGCGCCAAAGCTCACAATTCCGGCCATTAACGCCCCCTTCCTTGCGTTTGCTACTCCCCCGTTAGCTACCCCCGATGTTACCACCCCGCTGAGCGCCAAGTCAACCTACGCAGCCCCATCCAGATGTCATAAACAGCGCTCAGCCCATTGCCGGGGCCTTGACTGGGGTGTCGGGGACTGGGGGTCGGGCCAGCAGCACCAGAGGGCTGGCAACCAGGGCGGTAGCCGCAAAGATGACGAAAACCGTAAAGTAGTCCCCCAACAAATCATAGGCCAGGCCGGCTATTACCGGACCGGCGGCAAACCCCACTATCTGGACGGGCCAGGCGATGCCGCGGATGGTGCCCAGGGATGACCTGCCATAGTAGTTGGCCCATAGCACCGGCTCCAGGGTGGACTTGCCGCCAACGCTCAGCCCATTGAGCACCGAATAGAGGAGAATGGTGGCCGGCTGAGCCAGCAGCAGAGAGATGATAGCTATCCCGCCACCCGCAAAACAGCCCGCCAGACCAAAACGCACCGGGACCCGTTCCACAATCAGGCCGGAGAGCAGGCTCCCCGCGCCCATAAACAGGGCATACAGGCTGACTACCCCGGCGGCGGACAGTGGGGCGAAGCCACGGCTCAGTAGGAAAGGCACCTGGTGAAAGGTCACCCCGCCGGCGGCCACCCCCGACACCAGCACAGCCGGCAACACCAGCCACACGGCACGGGTGCGGATTACCTCCCGGAAGCGCCACTCCGGTTCTCCGGGCTCCGTATGGAGTTCCCTGTCTGGGGTGCTATGGGGGAAGGGGTGGCCATCGGGGTGGAGCCCCATGTCCTCGGGCCGGCGCCTCAGAAAGACAAGCCCCGGTATCACCACCAGGAGCCACACGGCTATTCCGAATACCACCCAGGCGGTGCGCCAGTTGTAGGTCTGGATTATATACTGGGCCACCGGTGGGGCCACGGCGATGCCCGAGGCCATGCCGACTATAGTGAAGGCGGTGGCCCGTCCCCGCTTGCGCACGAACCAGTTGGCGGCGGCAACGGTGCTGGCCATCATCACCACCCCGATTCCGGTGAACCGGATGAGTGCCATGAGCGCATAAAAGGCGAAAGGGGTGGTTACCACCGAGAGGCCCAGGGCCGCCCCACCCAGCACTGCTCCGGCCGCCGGGATTACTATGCGGGTCCCGTAGCGGTCCAGAATGGGCCCCATAGGCACCACCACCACCGCGGCCAGCACAGTGCCCACGCTCACCCCGCCGGAAATGAGGGTGTGGGACCATCCCAGCTCCCGGGCGATGGGGTCTACGAAGACGGAGAGCACCGAGGCCTGGGCCGGTCCGGTGGCGAACATGGCCACCGTGGCTACGGCTACAATGACCCAGCCGTAGAATAGAGGCTGTTTCTCCCCTTCAGGCACTTCCCCATATTACACCATGCCCGATGCCCACCTCACCGGGGCACCTTTACCAACGTGCTGCGTGATAGATGAAAGCCCCGGCCTACAGCGCTACGGACAGGCGCAGGGTGTTCTCCAGTGCTTCCGGATAGCGCATACCTGCAGGCAGTCCCCTATAAGATGGACCTGAGTCCTTGCCTCGTTAGCTTTATGGTCGGGGTGGCCGGATTCGAACCGGCGACCCCCTGAACCCCATTCAGGTGCGCTACCAGGCTGCGCTACACCCCGGCCATTCACAATTCTACAACACTTATCTGCCCCCTGGGAAGGGCAGGGGGTGTCCTTACGGCGGGTATGCCCCGTGAATAGTTTTGGGTTTTGAGACCGACCTACTGCGCAGCGGCAGATGCCCTGGTTGCGCTACACGGCTGCGCGTGCCTTGTCCAGGTCATCGGCGCCAATGACCAGCAGGTTGTTGGCAGCCACATATACCAGGTCGACGTTTGCCCCGGCATTAGCTATGCGGCGACACACGTCGCCGAGTTGGCCCGGTCGGTTTTCGACTCCTAAGACTAAGACCTGGCGCTCGCCTTGCACATCCAGGCCAGCCCCTTCGAGGGCGCGGCGTGCAACGTTGGCGTCATCCACCAAGATGTGTAGGACTCCCTTGCCTTCGCAGGGAAATCCACACACCCCATTGATGCTGAGGCCGGCCTTCCCCAGTGCCTCGCCCATGTCGGCCAGCGTACCCGGCCGGTTCTCCAAAATGACAGTAAGGTCCACGGCCATAATCCCCATCCTTTCTTCTACCCAGGATTTCCCATTTCAACTCCGATGAGGCTATCCTCTTCCCCCATCGCTCCCGCCCCCCATATACACCCACGACACTTGGCTGTCAAGCCCGCCCAGTCAGGGTATCTGAGGGGGCGGATAGTGCGACATGAAGGGCATGGGGTGTAGGTGGGGGGCTATCTGCGGGGTAGGTGGGCGGGCAAACAACACCTGGTAAACACTGTCAGCGCCGAGCGGGTGTGGGGGGTGGGAGGG
>JAZGBK010000128.1:0-3709 GCA_036476365.1 Dehalococcoidia bacterium | reverse complement strand
ACCGGCCCCGGTGAGATGCTGGTGCGGGTGGAGGCCTGCGGCATCTGCGGCAGCGATGTGATGGAGTGGTACCGCATTCACAAAGCCCCCCTGGTGCTGGGCCACGAGCTGGCCGGGGAGGTGGTGGCGGTGGGGGAAGGCGTGGAGCGCTACCGGGTGGGGGACCGGGTCGCTGTGGCCCATCATGTGCCCTGCAACACCTGCCACCATTGCCTGAGCGGCCACCACACCGTGTGCGATACCCTGCGCAGCACCAATGTTGACCCCGGGGGCTTCGCCGAGTACATCCGGCTGCCGGCTATCCTGGTGGATCGGGGGGTGCTCCTGCTGCCCGATGAGGTGTCCTTTGAAGAGGCGACTTTCGTGGGGCCGCTGGCCTGGGTCCTGCGGGGGCAGAGGCTGGCGGGAATGCAGCGGGGCAAGGGCGTGCTGGTTATCGGCAGCGGCATTGCCGGGCTGCTCCATGTGCAACTGGCCCGGGCGCTGGGGGCGGGGCGGGTGGCGGCCACGGACATCGCGGACTACCGGCTGGCGGCGGCGCTACGCTTGGGTGCCGATGCTGCCCTCCACGCCGGGGAGGCTGGGCCGGACCGTCTGCGCCAGGCCTTCGCCGGCCGGCTACCCGATATTGTAATCGTGTGCACCGGTGCCGTCCCGGCCATCGCCCAGGGGCTGCAGTCAGTGGAGCGGGGGGGCACCGTTCTCCTGTTTGCGCCGGCAGCGCCGGGCACCACCATCCCGCTGCCGGTGAACGACCTCTGGTTCAACGGGACGACTATCACCACCACCTACGCCGGAAGCCCGGCGGACTACGCCTTGGCGCTGGAGCTCATCGGGTCCCGCCGGGTGCGGGTGGGGGAGATGGTCACCCACCGGCTGGGACTGGCGGAGACGGGCCAGGGCTTCCAGCTGGTAGCCGAGGCCCAGAACTCCATCAAGGTAATCATTGAGCCGCAGAGTTAGGTGATGGACCGAAATAAATTCAAGGATCACCTTAGAAAGCGAGACGAGGAAACGCTGGATGAAAGGTGCGAGAGGCGTGAGGAGCTTGGCACCACTGCTTCAGGAGGTCTTCCAAATTTACTATGGGAGTATCTGAGGGAGGCAGATGACCTATACATACGAGGTCACTTTGTAGCCGCAAACTTGCTTTGTGGGACCATCATAGAGATAATTCTTGCTGACCAACTACGCTCAGCAGGACGGCTAACACAAGGGGAGTTGGAGCAGTTCAAGCTCAATCAGATGGCTATTTTGTGCCACAGGTTGGGAATAATAAGCCAGTTGGAGAAGCAACATATTGACGAGTTGAGGCGGTTGCGGAATGCACTGGTTCACGCGAATGCTGGTAAGCTCAGCAAGATGGGCAAAAAGCACTACCCCAGCCTTGACAGCGATGTTAGTGTTAGCTTCTTCTTAACCTCTTTCTTGGGAGAGGGTGCCCAGCGAGAGGCCCGGTCCCACATAAGGGTCGTGAGGAACCTCTCCTTACGACTCTACGGACTTCAGGAGGGACAATAAGGCCTATGTTGGCCCGTTTCCGGCTGATGGCCAGGGAGAGGCTGCGAAAGAGCCGGGAGAGGGACCGCTCTATGGAGCGGCACTTTGAGGCGTTGTCCCGGCGGCTGTGGCCGTGGCGGCTGTCGCTGCTGGTGTGGGTGGTGGTTCTACTGGCCGTGCTGGACCATGCCAGCACCTACGCCCTGTTGGAGCTCAGCGGCAACCAGCAGGTCTATGAGAGCGGCCCCCTGGCCAGGTGGGCACTGCGCCTCGGGGGGTTCGAGGTGCTCCTTATTGTGGACATCGCCGCCGCCGGGATGCTCTCCTTTACCGCCGTGCTCGTCCGCCACCTGTACTCCAGGCGCGGCTTTGCCGGGTTCGGGCGGGCCGCCTTCGTGCTGCTGCTGGTGCCATATACCGTGATAGCCCTGGCCGCTATTTACAATAACCTGTTGCTGACGCTCCTGTAGTTATCTGGAGAAGCGGGGGTATAGCAGTATCTTAGCTACCACCGGGCCGTCGTGATATACTGGCGGCGGATGCCAACTCCGGAAAGGAGCCGTTATGTCTGAAGCTGTAGATAGGGAGACACGCGACCCCGCGACCGGCCTGTACCCGACGCCGGTGACGCTGGTGACCTGTGTGGACGACCTGGGGAGACCCAACATCATTACCCTGGCCTGGGCGGGGGTGGTGTGCTCGGAGCCGCCCCAGATAGGCATCGCCGTGCGCCCCAGCCGTCATTCCTACCACATCCTGCGCCGCAGCGGCCAGTTCGTGGTGAACATCCCCTCCCAGGAGGTGCTCCACGCCACCGATGTCTGCGGCACGGTGAGCGGCCGGGACCACGACAAGTTTGCCCTCACCGGCCTCACCCCTCTCCCCGCTACCAAAGTGTCGGCCCCCCTCATCGCTCAGTGCCCCATAAACCTGGAGTGCGTGCTGCGCCACCAGCTCGCCTTGGGTTCCCACGACCTCTTCATCGGAGAGGTGGTGGCCTACCACATACGACATGACATCATCGGTGAGCACGGTCGGCCCGACTTCGGCAAGGCACGGCCCTTCGCCTACAACCACGGGGAGTACTGGGGGCTGGGGGAGTTCCTGGGCAGGAACGGGCTTTCCCGGCCCCAGTAGGCCGGTCGCAAGTTGGATGGTGAAGCTGATGCCCCTGCCGTCTGGCGGGGCGTTAGATGGTGAACGCGATGATAACCACCGCCGCCGCCATGGCCATCATCCCCAGCATGAGCTTCTGGTGGATGCACAGGCCCTTTTTCTCCTCTTTCACATCCTGTACGGCGCATACCGGACACATCTTAGCCATGTAGACCTCCTTATATACTGACCGACTGGCCCGTGCTCATTGTAGGCAGGGGAGGGGGACAAGTATGTAGCCGGGACTACAAAGAGAAGGAATGTAGTAAGGGTGGTGTCAGGGCAGGTGCTGGTAGGAACGCAGCAGGAGCTCCTGGGGGTAGGCCACCTGGGCCTTTATGCCGTGCCGCCGGAGGCCGTAGAGGAGTTGCAGGCGGCAGGCGGGGCAGGAGGTGACCACCACCGATGCCCCGGTATCGGCGATGCTGGCCATCTTGCGGTCCAGAATGTGATGGGAGAGGTGGGGGTGGCGGAAGAGGTAGTCCCCAGCCCCGCCGCAGCAGGCATCGGCCTCGGCCATGGCCTTCACCTCCACCCCGGGCACGGCTTCCAGGATGCGGTAGGGTGCCTCCCCACCCCCCAGGCCCCGCCCCAGGTGGCAGGGGATGTGGTAGGTGGCCCGCAGCTTCATCTCATTCCTTCCCTCCCGCAGCGGGATGGCGGACAGGAACTGGCTCACCTCCATCACCCTGTGCCCCAGAGCGGCGGCCCTCTCCGCCCACTTCGTCTCCCCCTCAAGAAGCTCCGGGTAGCCCCGGAGGAAGGAGCCGCAGGTGGCGCAGTCGGTGACCACTGCATCGAGGCTGGCTGACTCCAGGGCGGTCAGGTTCCGGCGGGCCAGCTCCCGCGCCGCCTCCTGCTGGCCGTAGGCGGAGAGGGGCTTGCCACAGCATACCTGGCCCGGGAAGGTGACCACCTGGCACCCGTTGTGTCGCAGCACCTCTATGGAGGCCCGGCAGGCAGGGGAGAAGAACAGGTCCTGGGCGCAGCCAACGAAGAAGCCCACTTTGTAGCGGGCCTCGTCGTAGGCAGGCAGCTCCTGGGGTAGGGAGGG
>JAZGBK010000127.1:0-6626 GCA_036476365.1 Dehalococcoidia bacterium | reverse complement strand
TCAAGTCTGCCGAGGTTGAGTTCTTCCTGTACATGAAGGTGGGGGGGGGCCGGATGGCGGTGGGGGTGCAGGGTGAGCTGTCCTCGGTGCACATGGGGGTGGATGTGGGGACAGCGGCGGCCCAGCGCTACGGTGCGGCTTCAGTGCTGGTGCTGGCCAACCCCACCCTGCAGCTAAAACAGCTGCTGGGCCCGGACATGCCCACCAGACAGCCGGCACCGGCCAGGCTGCGGTTCAGCCTGGGGGTGCTGGAGACCACCGTTTTCGTGGGTCTGGTAAAGGGACTGGACGCTATGCTCAAGACGGCCCAGGTGGAGCTGGTACGCAGCGAGCACATCGGCGGCTCCCTGACCTCCGCCTGGGTTGGCGGCGAGATAGGTGCCGTGAAAGAGGCCATTGACGCCGGCCTGGCGGCAGCCTCGCGGGCAGGTGAAGCCAGGGCTACAGTAGTCCCCAACCCCCACCCCGCTTTTGCCCGCTTTCTGACCAGCAACGGCATCCAGGAGGCCCCCTTTGCCTTCAGGTTGCCCACGGAGGAAGCGGTGCCGAACCGGGCTGTGGGGCTGGTGGAGACCAGGGGCTTTGTGCCCGTTATTGCGGCTATGGACGCCATTTCCAAGGCGGCGCATGTGCAGATTGAGGGCTACGACAGGTCAGAGGAACAGTTCATGGCTATCATCAGCGGCGATTTGGCCTCGGTGGAGCACGCCGTGGAGGCCGGTGCCCAGGCCGCCCGGCGGGTGGGGGAGGTTGTGGCGGTGGATGTCATCCCCCGCATTGCGTCCAACATGGAGGTAATGCTGGCCCGGGACAGTGCCCGCGTCTCCGGGCTGACCACCATCCAGGGTGCTCAGCTCCCCTCGTCGCCCCGCCAGGTGCCAGCCCGGTTAATCAAGAAGCAGCCGGGGAGAAAACGGCGTTGATTCATTTCAGACTTATTCGCCAGCCCGCTGGTGACACATTAGATTTGCTCAAGACGCGGCTATGGCGCGGCACCAAAGACCGGTTCGATGAATTTCAGTTTGATGCCATCGGGCTGGTGCAGGGATATGTCATAGAGATGCTGGCCGCCGCCGACATCGCTGAGAAGGCAGCACCCGTTCAGGTAGCCGAGATATTGGGGCTGTGCCCCCAGCACTTTTCCCTGCTGGGGGTCTTCGGTGCGGCGGAGGCGGTGGAAACGGCCATCAGCGCTGTGGAACAGGAGCTTGGTGGCCAGTGGCTGGGGTCTAACCATAGGCAGAGCTTTACGGCGTCAAGGGGGAGCTGATGCAATTGGGAGAGGTCATTGGCCGGGTATCCTCTACTCAGAAGATGGAGTCCCTCCGGGGGATGACGATGGTCATCATCCATCAGTTGAGCCCGGAGGGCAACCGCCAGGGCGGCACCCTGGTGGCCGTGGACCCCATCGGGGTGGGGGACGGGCAGCGGGTTATCTACATGACCGGGGGCGCTGCCACCAAGGCCCTGGAGGCGTATAAAAGGCCCGGTGTCGCCGTGGATGCGGCCATCGTGGCCATTGTTGACACGGTGAGCCTGCGCAAGTAGGCCATGGGTGAGGCTGAAGCAAGGCAAGTGGTGGAGAGATATATTCACTACCTACACAATAGGGACGAAGAGGGCCTGGCCTCCCTGTTTGCTACCGGTTCTGTATTGACCAATCCGTTGGGTAGCTATCAGGGAAGGGAGGCTGTACGCCAGTTCTATGGCGACCTGTTCTCCAGCTACCGCAGCTACCACCTGGGGCAGTTGAGGTTCAGCGTTGGTGGAGATGAGGTCTCCCTGCAGTGGTATGCAGAGGGCCAGCCGTCTTTCCAGGAGGGTCCGGTAGGCATGCCCGGTTGCAGCTATTTCCTCATCCGGGGTGGCCAGATACAGCAGCTCAAAGTATATTACGACGCAGCCCAACTGCAGCGGCAACTGGCTGCGGTGACGTAAGTCAGAAGAACCGGGAGAAGGAGGATAGATGCCAAGGGAAGCGTTGGGGGCATTAGAGGTCTATGGGTTTCCTCCCTTTTTGGAAGCTGCCGATGCCATGCTGAAGGCCGCAGATGTAATCCCTGTAAGGACCGATAGTGCGGGGATTGGGTTGCTGTGCCTCTATATCCAGGGGGATGTGGGGGCGGTGCGCACTGCGGTAGAAGCCGGGACGAATGCCGCTTCTCGCTCCAGCCGGTCCATGTCCATGGTGCTGGCCAACCCGCAGATAGGAGAGGTATCTAACATCTGGGGGGCGGCACCGGCCAAGGGCGCCGGTGAGCCGGCGGCGGGCCAGGAAGAGGGTGCCTGGGGGGGTGCCTTGACCCTGGCACTGGGCTCCATTCAGACGGACGGGGTCCTGCCCCTGGTGGAGGCCGCAGACGCCATGCTCAAGGCGGCCAATGTGAAGCTATTCAACTACCGGTGGATTGGGCTGCGCAATCACACACTGTGCATGTCGGGGGAGATTGGCGATGTCCGTACCGCTGTGGATGTGGGAATGGCCACAGCCCAGCGTACCAGCGGCGAGGTATTCAGCAGCCTGCTGGCCAACCCCTTCCCCCTACTGTTTGGCCTCATCGGTGCCGAACCCAGCCCTGCAGAGGATGGGGGGGGATACATCCCTTCCCTGGGCGTGCTGGAGACCCGGGGGTTAGCCGCATCCAGCGAAGGCTCCGACGCCATGTTCAAGGCATCCCGGGTGAAGCCGGTAAAGTTCATCCGTGCCGGACTGGCCTGGCTGGTGACCTTCGTCATCGGCGAACTGGGGGCGGTGCAGACCGCCGTTGAAGCGGCCCAGGTAGCCGCCGCCCGGCAGGGAGAGACCATCAGCACCGTCATCCCTAACCCTCATCCCGACCTGCTGCCCCTGTTCGGGATTGAGGTTCAGTAAGCGAGGAAGGGGGATAAATGGCACAGGGAAACAATCCGGATACCCGCCTGGCGAGCCTGGGCGTGGTGGAGACGCTGGGGCTGCTGCCCCTGGTGGAAGCTACCGACGCCATGCTCAAGGCGGCTAATATAGAGGTGATGCGCTGGGAGAAAATCGGCCTGGGCTGGGCGGTGTGCTGCATAACAGGCAGCGTGGGAGCGGTACGCGCCTCGGTAGAGGCAGGCCACCGGGCGGCCGACCGGCTGACCCAGACCGGCATAGCCTCAGATGCCATGAGCCGCGTCCTGGGGGGCCCCCTGCCCTTCCCGGCGCTCAACTCCTGCCTGCTGGCCAACCCCGCCCCCCAGACATGGGAGTGGGTCATGGGCAAGCCCCCCTCACGGGGCAGACAGAGCACGGGGAACGCCATCGGCTATGTGGAGGTGCTGGGCTTCGTCAGCGCCATCCTCGCCCTGGACCTGATGCTGAAAGGTGCCAATGTGAACTTCACCGGTTACGGTGGTATCCCGCCCCGCTATGTGTTGTGGGCCCAGGGGGATGTGGGTGCGGTGCGCACGGCGGTGGAGGCGGCGGCAGCCATGGCCAGGGAGGGCGGCCGCTTCGTCAGCAGCGATATCATGGCCCGGCCAGAGGTGGACACGGCGGAGACCATCCCCTCCCGGTATGAAATCCGCCCCATAACTGGATTCTCCCTGGCCCTGCCGCACCGGTTGCGCCTTTCGGCACCCACAGGCGGAGGGGAGACCCGCCCCGCCAGGGCTGAGAAGAAGGTGGAGAAGGTAGAGCCGGCCGAGCAGTCAGAGCAGACAGGGCCGGCCGAGCAGGCGGAGGATTAGAACATGATGCAACGCCATGCCATCGGCATCCTGGAGACAAACAGCTGGGGGGTGGCCACCACCGGGCTGGATCAGATGCTGAAATCGGCCAATGTCAACATCATCAAGTATGACCTGGTGGGAGGGGTGTGGATTGCCGTCTATGTGGCCGGGGATATCAATGCGGTGCGCCAGGCGGTGGATACGGCCCTGAGCCGTTACGGCGAGTCCCCCTCGGTCATGATACGGGGGACGGTGATTGCCAATCCCACGCCGGAGTTTTTGCAGCTTTACGACCTGTAGCAGAGAGAGGCTTCACTATGGCTGACATAGGGACCATGCAGGTTACCGTCAACCGGGCTGTGTGCACCGGCTGCGGCAACTGCATTCGTGTCTGCCCCACCAGTGTGTTTGACCTGGTGGGCCGGAAGGCGGTTGCCAGCCGGCCGGAGAAGTGCGTGATGTGCGAGCTGTGTATCAAGAACTGCCCGGTGAACGCCATCACCTTGCCGACAGCGGCTCCGGCTACCGCCGGGGTTAGCGGGACGCCGGCAGCGGTGCCACCCCCGGCGCCTGCCCCTGTGGCGGGCGCTTCTCCCCCTACAGCGATGGCCCCAACGGCGGGGGTGGGCATCTCCCCCCCCCCACCGCCCCCTCCCGCTGCACCGCCGCCCACCTACGCCCCCCCGCCTTCAGTAGTGACGCCGGCAGCCGCACCGCAGCCAGCACCACCACAGGCACCGCCCGCTGGCCCCTCCATCGCCGTGCCCCGGGCGGCCCCCTCACCTCCGCCCCGGACAGACTGGATACCCCATGTGACGCCGCCGCCACAGGTGAAAAGGGCGCTGGAAGCCCCGGTGGTGCTGGCCCCTATGGTGGCACCGGTGCGCAAGGAGCTTATCGTGCTGCCGGGGGTGTGCGTCGGCTGTCAGCTTTGTGAGCTGGCCTGCTCCCTCACCCACGAGGGTATCATCAATCCATATCTGTCCCGGATAAAGGTGAACCAGATTCGGGAAGAGGGCATAGTGGAGCCCACCATCTGTCGGCACTGCAACCCGGCCCCTTGCGAGCAGTCCTGCCCCACCAAGGCGCTGTTCTGGGCCTCCAACTTGCCCGGTGTGGTGCTCTTTGACGAGGGCAAGTGCACCCGCTGCTATAATTGCGTTTCTGCCTGCCCTTTCGGCGCCGTTCAGATAGGGCCCCGGGGACAAGTGCTCAAGTGTGACCTTTGCGGCGGCAACCCGGCCTGCGTCATGGTGTGCCAGGACCGTCCGGAGTTCCACCCGCCCCACTGGCCGGGGGGCAAGGTATCCGCCCTGGCCTTCGTGGAGCCCCAGGAGGTCACCCGCATCAAGCGACTGCTCGCCCTGGGAAACCTGCAGAAAGGATAGTGCTGCAGCCGTGTATGGCGATATTCTGAGAGTTGACCTAACTAACCAGAAGGTAACCCGTGAGCCCATCCCCCGGGAGATAGTCAGGAAATTCATCGGCGGTGAGGGCATCAACGACTGGTTGCTGTGGGAACATTTCCTGAAGGTGGACCCCAGGATTGACCCCCTGAGCCCGGACAATGTGCTCATCGTGGGCCTGGGCCCCCTGGGCGGGACCACCTTCGGCCAGGGGAGCAAGACCAAGTTCACCTTCAAAGGCCCGGCCTATAACATGTTCGCCGATTCGGTGGCCGGAGGCGTCTTTGGGTCTATGCTCCGCTGGGCGGGCTACGACTACCTGGTGATAACGGGCAGGGCCAGCCGCCCGGTATACCTGTTCATAAACAACGACCAGGTGGAGCTGCGGGATGCCAGCCGGGTGTGGGGCATGGGGGCCAAAGAGGCCAATCAGGCCATAAAGCAAGAGGTAGGCGACGAGGATGCGGAGACCGCCTGCATCGGCCCCGCCGGGGAGAACCTGGTGACCTTTGCCAGCATCACCACCAGCGGCTGGCGCTCTGCGGGCCGCTGCGGTGGCGGGGCGGTGATGGGCTCCAAGAACCTCAAGGCCATAGCCGTAAAGGGCACCAAGGGGATAAGGGTGGCCGACCCCCAGGCCTTCTTCAGGCTCTCTCTGGGGATGATTGAGCGCATGGACGCACTACCCATCATGGAGACCTGGAAGAAAGAGGGCACCCTGCAGGCGGTGGACATCTACGATACCGTGGGCAGCAATCCCTGGAAGAACAGCCAGGGCATCGTCAACCCTCCGGAAGCCCACGATAAACTTACCGGCAGTGTATATGCCTCCCTGTTCAAGGTCCGCCCCCTGTCCTGCTCCCCGGGCTGCTCCACGGCCTGCTCCGCCTTTCACCGCGTGCAGGGCCACGAGACCCCGCTGGCACACAAGGACCGGGGCAATGGCGATAAGCCGGAGTACCTCACCGTGGCCTCCTTCGGCTCCATGTGCGCCATACCGGACTACGCCGCCATGAACCACTTCTATCAGGTCACTTCTGACTACGCCCTGGACTTTCTGGAGCTGGGCAACATCTGCGCCCTTCTTATGGAGCTGTGGGACCGGGGCATCGTTACCGCCCGGGATACCCAGGAGTGGATGGGGGAGCCGGTAAGCCTGGAGTGGGGCAATGTGGATGCGGTGGACAAGGTGATGGACTCTATCGTCTTTCAGCGCAACCGGTTGGGAGAGATTTTCCGCAGCGGGTCCTACAAGGGTGCCCAGCGCCTGGAGGAGATGAAGGGCGTGCCGGTGCTCAAGTACTGCGTCTATGGCAAGGGGGGCTCGGTAATAAACGAGGAGCTGCGCCCCTTCGGCACCTGGATGACCAACATGGCGGTATCCTCCCGGGGCTGCGACCACCTCAAGGCGGTGACCCTGGTGGACAAGATGGGGCGGACGGACATCTCTCAGGCCCTCTTGGGCCGGCCCGAGGCCGGCGAGCGGTTTGTGCCTGATATGAAGGGCGCACTCTCGGCGATAACCGAGCA
>JAZGBK010000126.1:0-4992 GCA_036476365.1 Dehalococcoidia bacterium | reverse complement strand
GCCATGATTAACTGCCGGCAGCAGTGCGCCATTGTACGCAACCTGAAGGACGCCCTCCGGGAACAGCTGGATATCCCCACCCTGGTGATGGACATAGATATGCTGGACCCTTCCTTCGTCTCCGAGGAAGAGCTGAAAGACCGGCTGGAAGGGTTCTTTGAGGTCTTGCAGGAGTAAGAGTCAGGCAGGCAGGTCTCGGAGCGATGCTCAGGATGGCTTTCATCCAAAGGGCCTCAACCGGGTAGTGGGTCAATTTGAATCAATGAGGGCTATATCTTAAGCTCCGAAATAACCTTGTCCATCAGTTGCACATGCTCTCTCTCAGCCGCCACAAGCCTATCTAAGGCTTCAATGCCGGATTTACTGACGGCAGCTCTGGCGGATAATAGCGCGCTAAGCCTCCCCTTCAAGCTCCACGACTTCATTCTGGTTTGGCGCTGTTCGGCCACGCTCTTGGCCCGCTCGTACAGCGATAGGGCGAACTTCTCCCTCTCCCGGCACTCCAGGAGCCAGGCAGCAATGTCTGTCTGGGTATCAAAAACCTCAAAATCCAATTCGGGGTCTCGTCCGAGGTCCCGAATCAGCCCGGCTGTCCAGTGGGCGTGTTGAACAGAATCCAGCCCGAGGCGCTTCAAAGTCTTCACCGATTCGTCGCTCTCACCAGCCATCCCGTGGACACCGACAATCTGGTCAATAACCCTGGGGTAGTTGAAAATGAGGCGGTATTCTACCTGGAGTGACAGGGCTAGTACTGTGGGCATGGACAGGCCTGAGAGATCCCCGCCTTTGTCAGCAATTTGCATCCTGCCCATCCTCCTTGGACTTTGCCCATCCGATATTGGTGGGAATGGTACGCCTATTGCACCTGGCAGTCAACCCCTCCCAGAGCCCCGCATACCTTAGAATCGGTTCAAAATGACCCACTACCCTCAACCGCGTGGGTATGACACTATCTCCGCGGCTGGGTTATAATGGCAGGATTGTGCTGGGCGGTGGGGACCATTACAGAGAGGAGGCCCCGCTAACTATGGCAAGGGTATCCCTGATGAGCACTGAGGAGGCACCACCGGAGGTGCAGGAGGTCTTCCGGCGTTTGGAGGCGCGAGGAGCGAGGATAATGAATATTTATCGCGCTCTGGCCCACAGCCGGGCCGCCATGCTTCATTTTATGCGCCTGGGCAACTCCCTGCTGGAGCGCTGCTGCCTGGACCACCGGCTACGGGAGCTGGCAATCCTCCGGGTGGCCAGGCTCACCGGCAGCAGCTACGAGTGGGCGCAGCATGTGGTTCTGGCCCGGGAATGTGGGGTGACCCCGGAGCAGATGGAGGCCATGGGCGAGTGGAGCGCCAGCGCCGTCTTTGATGCCCGGGACCGTGCGGTGCTGGCCTACACCGACGAGGTGAGCCAGAAGGTGCGGGTGCAGGATGCCGTCTTCCAGGAGGTGACCCGCTACTTGGACGAGGACAGCATTGTGGAGCTTACCCTCTGCGTGGGTTTCTGGGGCATGGTAGCCCGGCTGCTGGAGGCCCTCCAGGTGGACCTGGACGCGGAGCTACCCAGCTCCTCCCGGGAGGTCATGGGCAACCGGCCCCGGTAGGGCTGCCCCTCTCTTGACCACGGCAGCGGCCAAAAAGGGCGGGCTCTTCTACGGCTGGGTGATAGTAGGTGCCGGGCTGATGGTGTGGACCCTGGAGCCTGGCATGTACACCTCCTTCGGGGTGTTCTTCAAGCCCATCTCCGCTGACATGGGGTGGAGCCGGACCACAGTCTCCGGCGCCTTCACCATGGCCAGCCTCATGCTGGCGGTTTTCTCGCCCATCTCCGGTGCCCTGGCCGACCGCTACGGACCCCGGCGACTGGTGATGGCCAGCGGCGTTCTGGTGGGAACGGGCTACGCCTTGCTGTCCACCACCCAGGCGTTGTGGCAGTTCTACGCCTTCTTTCTGCTGGTGGGGATGAGCATGGGTATTGCCTTTGCGCCCATTACCTCTACCGTAGTGCGCTGGTTTGCGGAGAACCGGGGACGGGCGCTGGGCATTACCAGCGTAGGCACCGGCCTGGGCGGCATGGTATTTCCCCCTCTTTCCAACTACCTCATTGAGATATGGGGATGGCGCAGCACCTATCTGTTCTTTGGCATACTGCTGGGGGTACTGGTTGTGCTCAGCGGCAGCCTGCTGCGGCGTAGCCCCCAGGAGATGGGCCTGCTGCCCTACGGTGTGAAGGAGACCGAGCATGCGGCATCCGTCCCAGCCGCTCAGGCTGGGGCCGAGGGGTATTCCCTGCGCCAGGCGCTGGCCACAGGTGCCTTCTGGAGGGTGTTCTTCAGCGCCATGGCCTTCGTCTTCAGCTTTGCCATGGTGCAGGCACACCTGGTGCCTCATGCCACCGACCGGGGGCTGGCGCCGGCTACAGCGGCACTGGTGATGGCCGTGATAGGGGCCAGCAACAGCGTTGGCCGTCTGGGGCTGGGGGCCCTCTCCGACAGGGTGGGGCGCAAGCGCATGATGTTTGTGCTGCTGCTGACGGTTAGTGGGGCCATGCTATCGCTTATATGGGCCAGTCAGGCGTGGGCCTTCTTCCTGTTTGCCGCCATCTATGGGCTGGCCTATGGAGGTGCGGTGGTTAGCTGGATGGGGATACAGGGCGACCTCTTCGGGCTGGCTTCTGCGGGGGCTATTCTGGGGGCCACCCAGACGGGCACCAACACCGGCGGTGCTAGCGGGCCCCTACTGGCCGGCTATGTTTTCGATGCCACCCAAAGCTATTCCCTGGTGTTCATAGTGGCCTCTCTGGCACCCTTTATTATGAGTTGGTTGGTCCTCTCCCTGCGGCGGCCCCGGCGGGGGTAGGCCTCCGTTTTTCTTAGAGAGGGCGCGGCGAAGCGCCTGCGGCCCTTGTTTTTCCCCAGGGGCTGTGCTAAACTTAAGCCAATTGAATTTGCCCTGTTTGAGTGGGTTCAGGCCCACTTTTTTGCTATAAAAGGGGGGGCGTGCAGCCATGAGAAGCGAGCTGCTGATGGCCATCAACCAGCTGGCAGCGGAGAAGGGGCTGCCCCGCGAGGTAGTGCTGCGCACTACGGAGCAGGCCCTGGCTACTGCTATGAAAAAAGACACCATGGCCGTTACACTGCCCCTGGTAGTGAAGATAAACCCCACCACCGGCGATATGAGAATCTTTCTGGAGAAGCAGGTGGTGGAGGAGGTAAGCGACCCCGAAAGTGAGCTTACCCTGGAGGAGGCCCGGCGTACCAAGCCCTTGGCGGAAGTGGGGGATACCTTGGAGGAAGAGGTATCTATCCCCGCCGGCGCCGGGCGCATAGCCGCTCAGACCGCCAAGCAGGTGCTGCTGCAGCGGCTGCGGGAGGCGGAGCACAACGCCATTTTTGAGGAGTTCCACGCTAAAGAGGGCGAGGTGCTCACCGGCATCGTTCAGAGGGTGGAACCCAGGCAGATTATCCTTGACCTGGGCCGGGGAGAAGCTGTGCTTCCCATGAGCGAGCAGGTGAAGAGCGAGCGCTACCGACCCGGCCAGAGGCTGAAGGTGTACTTGCTGGAGGTGCAGCGCGGCGCTCGGGGTACGCAGGTGCTGGTCTCCCGTAGCCATAAGAACCTGCTCCGACGCCTGGTTGAGTTGGAGGTGCCCGAAATACAGCAGGGGGTGGTGGAGATTAAGGGCATTGCCCGGGAGCCGGGCTCCCGCAGCAAACTGGCCGTCTTTGCCCGCCAGCCGGGGGTGGACCCGGTGGGCTGCTGTGTGGGGCAACGGGGCATCCGCATTCAGGGGATTGTCCGGGAACTGGGCGGCGAGCGTATAGATGTGGTTGTCTGGGACACGGAAGTGGGCACATTCATCCAAAACGCCCTGAGCCCCGCCCAGGTTATCAGGGTGGATATAAAGGACGAGGAGAATACCGCCGAGGTGGTGGTGCCTGACCGTCAGCTCTCCCTGGCCATTGGTAAGGAGGGGCAGAATGCCCGGCTGGCGGCCAAACTCACTGGGTGGCGAATTGACATAAAAAGCGCCTCGGTAGCCGAGACGGAGAAGGTGCTCCAGAAACCACCGGTGATTATCCGGGATGAGGCCGCGGCGGTCGTAACCGAAACTCCTGCCCCGGAAGCAGTCCCCAGCGAGGCCCCCGTTGCTAAGGCGACTACCCCTGAGGCCGAGGTGCCTGCTGCCCCTGCTCCTGCCGCTGCCCCTGTAGAGGCTGCCCCCGCTGAGACCGTAGAAGTGGTTGCCGAACCGGTGGCACAGGCTCAGATAGAGCCCGTAGAAGTTGCTGAGGCTGTTACCCCGGAGGCCCCGGCTGAGGAAGCCCCCGTGGAGGAGGCCCTCTCCTTTGAGGAGGTATTCACCCGTCCCATCCCAACTGCTCCCATAGGGCAGGGAGGCCTACGCTTTGCCGAAGACATACCCGAGCTCAGGCGGGGTGGACAGGGTGGCCGGCGACGCCGCCAGGAAGAGACCAAAGGCAAGCGGGCCAAGAAGCGGGCGGTCACTAAGGCCCCAGAGGCGAACCAGAAGTGACCGGGGGGGCCACTGTGGGTCATCATGTTCCCCAGCGGACGTGTCTGGGTTGCTGGGAGACCAGGGGTAAGCGGGAGCTAATCCGGCTGGTGCGCACCCGGGAGGAGGGGGTCGTGGTTGATCCCAGCGGCAAGCGCACGGGGCGGGGGGCCTACCTCTGTCCCCTCCAAGATTGCTGGCAGAAGGGGCTCAGGGGCAAGGGACTGGAGCGGAGGTTGCGGGTCAGGCTCACCCCCGAGGAGCGCCATCGGCTACAGGGGTTTGCCTCTATGTTGCCGCAGGGAGGTTAGATGGAAACCAGGGGAAGCCGGACCGGTACCGAAGCCAGAAGAGAGGTGGAGATCCCCGCCTCCCTCACTGTAAAACAGCTGGCTGCCCTGCTGCATGCGGGTCAGGTGGACATCATCAAGCAGCTAATGCGTCAGGGTGTTATGGTCAACGTGAACCAGACGGTGGACTTTG
>JAZGBK010000125.1:0-2102 GCA_036476365.1 Dehalococcoidia bacterium | reverse complement strand
TGAGTGCCAGCGGGGGTCTCCCTTTAGCCTTCTCGAGATAAGGAAAATGCCTGCGATAAGGGCTACAAAACCCCCAAGTCCCGTCAAGTTGTGCATAGTTCCTGTGAGCGACTGGAAATCACAGCCTGCATCGCACGGCAAAAAGGCGTTGCCTATTCCGGCTACGACGCCGAATACGCCTACCAGTACAGGGCCAAGCCTTGATCCCCTACCACCACCAATACCTCGATGAAGCCCGACGGCAAAGGCTACGACGAGGATGCCAAGTACAAAAAAGTTGACATTCTGGATTATCGGGTATTGGGCCTCAACTCCACCAAGTTCACTAATGGCCTGGGTGGCATGGCTATAGCCTTCGTAAATGAATCCACCTACCACGACCAGGACAGCGAAGATAATTGGAGCAGCAATGCCACAAAGAGCAAGAAGCTTGAGTGTGCTGTTTCGGTCAGTACTATTCTGTGACATCAGGTTTCCTCCTTCCTCCATAACCTTCCGTCATGCGCCTTACTATAGGCCCTTATTTTTCAGGCTGTCAATAGTGCGCCAGCACCGCTGTTTTGACCACGGTCAACATGGGATGCACATGCCATCCTGCCCCAGGCGGGCAACATTCTTCCCACCAACACACCCGAGGATTATGTCTGGGGGGCTTCGCCCCCATCCCCCCAGAAGGTTAGGGGACCCGGCGTGAGAAAAAGAGGCAGGCCCCAATTTGTCATTCTGTCGGTGGGGGGTGGTATGCTATAATGGGTGCCAACGGAGGTCAGATATCGTGCAGACAGAGCGGGGCAAGGCGTTAGAGGTGGCCCTCGGCCAGATAGAGCGCCAGTTCGGCAAGGGGGCGGTGATGCGGCTGGGGGAGGCCGCGGCCAGCCTGGTGGTGGAGGTCATCCCCACCGGCTCCCTGAGCCTGGACCTGGCTCTGGGGGCGGGAGGCATTCCCCGGGGACGGGTGACGGAGATATTCGGCCCCGAGGCCTCCGGCAAGTCCACCCTGGCCCAGCACATCATGGCCCAGGCCCAGCAGATGGGCGGCACCGCCGCCTATATTGACGCCGAGCACGCCATGGACCCCTCCTACGCCCAGCGCTGTGGGGTGCAGCTGGATGACCTCCTCATCTCGCAGCCCGATACCGGCGAGGAGGCCTTGGAGATAACCGAGCACCTGGTGCGCAGCGGGGCGGTGGATGTCGTCGTGATAGACAGCGTGGCCGCCCTGGTGCCCAAGGCGGAGCTGGAGGGGGAGATGGGGGACGCCTTTGTGGGCCTCCAGGCCCGGCTCATGTCCCAGGCCCTGCGCAAGCTGTCCGCCGCCATCAGCCGCTCCCGCACCGCCGTCATCTTCATCAACCAGCTCCGGGAGAAGATAGGCGTGTTCTTCGGCAACCCGGAGGTGACCCCCGGCGGCCGTGCCCTCAAGTTCTACAGCTCGGTGCGCATTGACCTGAGGCGGATAGAGTCCATCAAGGTGGGCACGGATGTGGTGGGGAACCGGGTGCGGGCACGGGTAGTCAAGAACAAGGTGGCCCCGCCCTTCCGCACCGCCGAGTTTGACATAATGTTCGAACGGGGCATCAGCCGGGAGGGCAACCTGCTGGACCTGGGGATTGAGCTGGGCACTGTCAAGAAGAGCGGCGCTTTCTTCTCCTTCGGCGAGGTGCGGCTGGGCCAGGGGCGGGAGAACGCCAAGGACTTCCTGCGGGATAACGCCGCCGTCGCCGCTGAGATAGAGAACCTGGTGCGCACCTCCTCCCTTCCCAAGGCCACGCCCCAGGAGGAGCCCCAGCCCGAAGAGTAACCCGGCACCACCCCCCACACCCTTCTGTTTCCCCCCCCTTTAAGAGCGTCCAATTATCGCCGGCGCGCTACATTGCAGAGGTTGCGCTACCCGGAGGGCGGGGCTGAACGCCTGGGTCGGGCCCTACTCAGATTGGCCGGAGCTCTACACGGCTCCAGAGTGTCCCACTTTTACGGACTGCATACATATGCTATAATACCCATTAGCTTACTGGCCCGGTGAGGCCAGTTTTTTTGCGCCATCTATCGCTGACATGACACAAAGCCTAAGAAACATCGCTATCATCGCCCATGTGGACCAT
>JAZGBK010000124.1:0-2527 GCA_036476365.1 Dehalococcoidia bacterium | reverse complement strand
AGCTGGCGGGTGTTGGCGCTGATGAAGCTGCCTACCACCAGCATAAGGTCCGAGCGCCGGGCCAGCTCCAGGGCGGCCTGCTGGCGCTCCCGGGTGGCGTGGCAGATGGTGCTGACCACCCGCACCTCGGTGGCCTTCTCCAGGGCCTGGTGTAGAAGCTGGGAGACGAAGTGCGCGAAGCTCTCGGCGTTTTGGGTGCTCTGCGAGAGGATGCCCAGTTTCTTGGGCCAGCGGCGGAAGGGTACGGAGGCCGCTTCCAGCGTGGCCACCGCCCCCTCGCCGGCCCAGCCCAGCACCCCCCGCACCTCGGGGTGCAGGGCATCACCGAAGATGACCACCTTAAATCCGGCTTCGGCCAGCTCGTGGGCAGCCTTCTGGGCCCGGCGTACAATGGGACAGGTAGCGTCAACCACCTCCACCCCCCGTTCCCTGAGCACGGCCACCACCTGTGGGGGGGCACCGTGGGAGGGGAGGGCCATTACTCCGGAGGCAGAATCCACATCAGCCACTGCCCTCACCCCCAGTACCTCCAGCCTCTCCACCACCCGCTGGTTGTGCACCACCGGGCCCAGGGTGTTCAGGGCGCCCAGGCGGCGGGATGCCTTCTCCATTACCTGTATGGCGCGGCGCACGCCGGAGCAGAAGCCCAGCTCCCTGGCCTTCTCAACCCCCACCCGAGGCCTCCTGGTACACCCCCTGGTATGGTGCGGGCAGTATCTGGGCGATGCGGCGCATGATGAAGGCGGTGAGAGACTCCATCTCCTCCCGGCTCACCTTGCCATCCGCCTTCGGCGGACGGGGCAAGGTGAAGGGGTCGCCTATGGTGACGGTGATCCGAGGTCGCCGCAGCAACCAGCCCTTGCCTTTAAGAGCCTCTGAACCTTGAATGCCCACCGGCAGCAGGGGCACCTGGGAGTGAGCGGCAAGGAAAGCGGTCCCCGGCAAGCCGGGCCCCATGCCACCTCTGGGGTGACGGCTTCCCTCGGGGAACATGCCCACCGCCAGCCCTGAGCTCATGGCGTCCTCCGCCCGCCGGAAGGCACCGCGGTCAAACCCGTTGCGCCGCACCGGGAAGGCGCCCACCCCTTGGATGACCCACGCTGTGGGACCCCGGAACAATTCTTCCTTGGCCATGAAGACCACCCGACGGGGGAGACTGGCCATGACGATAGGAGGGTCGGCCAGGTGTAGGTGGTTGGATACCACCAGCAAAGGGCCTTTACGGGGCACCTTCTCTCTGCCGTACACCTGCCACCGGGTCAACGCCTGGAGAAGCCGGCGAGCCATCCAGGTGGAGGCGAAGTAGAACGGGGGGACTATGCGAGATTCAGCAAAAGGCATATCCGGTCGGTAACCTCCTCAGGGGTTAGCCCCTCGGTATCAATGATAACTGCATCTGCGGCGGGGTGCAGGGGGGAAGTGGCCCGCTGGCTGTCTATGCGGTCCCGCCGCTCCAGCTCTGTCATGGTGGACTGGTAGGAGACGCTCCCCTTGGACTCGGCCACGGCCACCTCCTGGTGGCGTCGGCGGGCCCGCTCCTGGGGGGAGGCCTCCAAGAACACTTTGAGTCTGGCTCGGGGCAGCACATGGGTGCCGATATCCCGCCCCGCCATCACCACCCCTCCCCGCCGGGCCAGGCGGCGCTGGTGGCGCACCAGTGCCCGGCGCACACCGGGGAACCGGGAAACCGGGGACACCGCCCGTTCCACCTCCGGGGTGCGCAAAGCGGTGGAGACGGCCTCACCGTCCACCAGCAGGCCGGCATCCGCTCCCGCCTCCGGCAGCAGCTCTATGCGGGTGCTCTCTGCCAGCCGGGCCAAGGCGGGGCCGTCCTCGGGGTCAACCCCCATCTTCAGGGCCTTCCAGGCCAACGCTCGGTACATATTTCCTGTGTCTATGAAGCGGTACCCCAGCCTAACGGCCAGTAGCCGGCCTACGGTAGTCTTGCCTACCGCCACCGGGCCATCTATAGCGATACATGTAGATGCTGGTGACAAGCTTTACGAAACCCGGCAGCCATTATATCGCACCGGGATAGGGGGGTAAAGTGGGGGGGGGCTAAGAGGCAGTGGGGTGCTGGGAGCGCATGAAGCGCAGCCCAGCCTCCACCGAGGAGCGGGAGCCGCACATGCTGCCCAGCTTCAGGCTGGCCTCAAAGGCACAGGTGGGGCAGCAGTAGGCCCTGCCTCTATACTCCACATACTCTTCACCCAGCTCCTCCCGGCAGTGGGCGCACCTGACGCGGTTGTTTTCCATGGCTACCTTCCATGTTACCCGGCAGAGGCCTGGCAGTCAAAGGCTACTGCTGAGGCCGTCTGCCAACCACTCTTTGTCCGGCCACCCGCCCGGTACATAGGTCCGGGGGTCTGGGGGGCGAAGCCCCCCAGATACAATCCTCGGGTGTGCGGGCGGGAATGAAAATGCTTGCTAAACGGTCTCACTACTCTTTGCTGCCGGAAGGCTGGAACATTATGCTTTCTCTCACTGGTGTGGCGCCGGCTGAGAGATACCGCTGGGTTCGTTAGTG
>JAZGBK010000123.1:0-5279 GCA_036476365.1 Dehalococcoidia bacterium | reverse complement strand
CGGTAGAGCTGGCCCGCAAACAACAGGAGGACTACCCCCGCATCCCTGCCGGGGAGGCCATCGTCCTGGCCCCGCTATCGGCCAGTAAGTTCGACCCCGATGTGGTGCTGATTTACGGCCTCCCAGGGCAGCTTATGCTGATACTGAACGGACTGCAGCGGAGGCACTACGAGCGCTACCAGTTCTTCTTCATCGGGGAGGGGGCCTGCGCCGATTCCTTGGCCCAGTGCTTTGTAACCGGTAAGCCCTCCCTGACCATCCCCTGCTTCGGCGAGAGGCGGTTCGGCGAGGTGTTGGACGAGGAGCTGGTGCTGGCGCTGCCCCCAGGGATGGTGGAGCAGGCACTGGAAGGCATGCGGGAGCTGGCAGGCGTGGGGCTGAGGTACCCCATCCCCATACACGGGGCCGAGCACGACCCCTCCGCCGCCCTGGGGCGGGCCTACCCCCAGACGGCGGAGAAGCGGGCCCAGAAGAGCAGGGAGCGGAGCTAAGGCGCTGGGGGGTCTGGGGGATGAAGCCCCCCAGATATAAATACCGTGGGTGGGAAATATTGGGGTTGCTAAACAGCCCCCCGCCTGTGGTTTGACTGTGAGCGGCCCCGTGAGATACAATTTTCGGATGCCCCTATTCAAGAAAGGAATGCCATGAGCCCCTGGGACCGTTTCTCCCAGGTGGTGGCTGACCGCCACGGCTACGCCCGGCGCTGGAAGGAGCGCACCGGAGGCAAGGTGGTGGGCTACCTGTGCACCTATGTGCCCGAGGAGTACATCTACGCCGCCGGTGCCCTGCCGGTGCGGGTGCTGGGGGGCCACGAGCCCCAGGATGTCACCGAGCCGCATATATCCGCCAAGTGGTGCTCCTTCTGCCGGGACTGCCTGGCCCAGGGGCTCCTGGGCCGCTACGACTACCTGGACGGCATCACCATCGCCCAGTCCTGCTTCCACATCCAGCAGACCTACGATAGCTGGGAGAGGCACATCCCCATCTCTTTTTCCCACCACATCTACATGCCATCCCACATCCACAAGCCCAGCGCCCTGGAGTGCCTGGAGACCGAGTTCCAGGAGTTCAAGGAGCACCTGGAGGAGTGGACCGGCCAGGCCATTACCCCCCAGCGCCTACAGGAGGCGGTAACCCTGGTGGACGATAGCCGCCGCCTTATGCTACGCGCCTACGAGCTGCGCCAGGCGGAGTGTCCGCCTATATCGGGCACCCAGGCCATGGAGATGGTGCTGGCTTCCCAGGTCATGGACAGGCGTGAGCACAGCCGGCTCCTGGAGGAGGCCCTGGCTGGGCTCGCCCCACAGGGGGAGGGCTGCCAGGATGAGGTGCGCCTCATGCTGCTGGGCAGCGAGAACGATGATGTGGACTTCGTGCGCATGGTGGAGGGGCTGGGGGCCACGGTGGTGACCGATGACCACTGCACCGGCAGCCGCTCCTTCTGGAACACGGTGGATGCCACCGACGGAGACCCGATGGGGGCCATCGCCCGGCGCTACTTCACCCGCCCCCCCTGCCCCCAGAAGGATGTGGGCCAGCACCGGGTGCGGCTGGAGCACATTACCTCCCTGGCCCGTGACTTCCGAGTCCGGGGGGCTATAATACTCCTCCAGAAGTTCTGCGACCCCCACGGCTTTGACCTGCCCCCCGTCCAGCAGGCGCTGCGGGACATGGGTGTGCCGACTCTGTTCCTGGAATCGGATGTCACCCTGGCCGCCGGGCAGTTCCGCACCCGGGTGGAGGCATTCCTGGAGACCCTGCAACTGGAAGTGGTGTGAGGCCGTTTAGCCATCATCCTTTGGCCCCCGGGGGAGATATGGGACTACGCGAAGTAGGGACGCCGCATTGCTACAGGAGGAGCCCGTGACCACCATGACCCAACAGTACCCCACCAAGCGTATAGACTGCTGGGGGCAGATGAAGGAGATACGCCGCCGCCACTTCCGCCATACCTGGGAGGCCCGGGAGAAGGGGGAGGTGGTCATCCTGGGGGTGTTTGAGTGGTTCCTGTGCCTGTTCTCGGGGCTGGGGGACTTCGCCAACCCTTCCTACGGTCCCTACTACACCGTCCTCATGCGCAACCCGGAGCAGCTCATCAAGAACCTGGAGTATACCGAGTCCCTGGGTTTCACCAAGGATGTGTGCTCCTCCATGCGCTGCCACCTGGGCCAGCTCTACTCCGGCCTCACTACCAAGAGCCCCCTGGGGGGCACCCAGATACCGGACATCATCTTCCAGCCCTCCATCTGCCACTCGGTGGTCAAGACCGGCCAGCTGGCCAGCGAGCACCTGGGCATCCCCTACTTTGACCTGGAGTTCCCCTTCAAGGACTCGCCCCAGACCCGCCGCTACCTCATCGCCCAGATGGAGGAGGCCATAGAGTGGATGGGGAAGACCACCGGGCGGAAGTACGACGACCAGCAGTTCCTGGAGGCGCTGGCCTGCGAGTGGGAGTGCATGGTGCTGTGGGCACGCATCTGCGAGCTCAACAGGGCGGTGCCTGCACCCCTGGATATGAGGATGATGTGGTCGCTGCGGCTGCCCATAGTAACCTCCCGCCACCGCCGGGAGGCGGTGGAGTTCTACCGCACCCTGTTTGCCGAGGTCCAGGACCGGGTGAGGGAGGGCATCTCGGCCAACGGCTATGAGACGGCTCGTCTCACCTATGAGGGCGGGCCTCCCTTCTATGCGGTGAATATCTTCCGGGAACCGGAGCCATACGGGGCGGTGTTCGTGGGTGGGGAGACGGCCTTCGTTACCATGGCCGCCTGGGACATCAACGAAGAGGACGGCTCGTGGAAGCCGGCGCTCACTCCCACCGAGAGGGGCATTGAAATCAGGACACGCCAGCAGGGTATGGAGTCCCTGGCCGAGCTCTATCTGAAGTACTATCCCATGCTGCGCTGGCTGGGGCTTCAGAGCAAGCCCCTGGAGCATGTGAGGCGGGCACAGGACTGGGGGGCTAAAGGGGTGGTGTTCCACCTGGACCGGGGGTGTCGCGCCCTCTCGGCAGGCATGGAGGAGGCCAGGCTGGCGGTGCAGCGGGCGGGCATCCCTACTGCCATGTACGAGTCCAGCATGTGTGACCCCCGGGACCTGGACCGGGAGCGGGTGCGGGACCTGCTGGAGTCTTTCTTTGAGAGCCTGGGGCTGTCCCGGATTACCCCCACAGAGGGGCCAGCAATGCAGGAGGGCGGCAATGAGTAAGCTACGGGGCCCGTTTGAGGGCGTGCGTATCATAGACCTGAGCCGGACCCTGGCGGGGGCGCAGGCCGCCGGCGTCCTGGCTGACCTGGGAGCCGAGGTCATCATGGTGGAGAACAAGGCCAAGGCGGCGGGTGGCGTCTCCCCCCGGGGCCTGGCGGGGACCATCATCAACGGCATAGACGGTCGCTACAACTTCCAGTCCCGCAACAGGATGAGCATGGCCATAGATATGGACAGCCCGCAGGGCAAGGAGGTGTTCTACGACCTGGTAAAGGTCTCCGATGCCCTGGTGGAGAACTACCGGCCCGGGGTTACCGAGCGGAAGGGGCTGGACTACGCTACCCTGAGTCGCATCAACCCCCGGCTGGTGTACTGCTCCATCAGCGGCTTCGGCCAGACCGGCCCCTACCGGCGGCGGGTGGGCTGGGACCTCATCGGCCAGGCGGCCAGCGGGCTGATGAGCGTGCTGGGGGAGCCGGGGCGGCCACCCTCGGCGGTGGGGTTCCCCATCATTGACACCTGCACCGGTATGAACGCAGCTCAAGCCCTCACGGCCGGGCTCTTCTATCAGCAGCGCACCGGCAAGGGGCAATGGGTGCAGACCTCCCTTCTGGAGACTGGCCTGGCCCTCTCCTCCTATTTCCCCACCATGTACTTCGCTGGCGGCGTCGTCCCCGGGCCTACGGGGAGCTCCATGTCGGTGCTGGCTGTGAACGGTGCCTTCCGCACCAGGGATGGCTATGTCATGACTGGGGTCATTAACGAACGCCAGTGGGGGGGCATGTGCCGGGCTATGGGGCACCCCGAGCTGATTGATGACCCTCGCTTCAGCACCGAGAGCAAACGTTTTGAGCACCAGGAGGAGCTCCTTCCCCTGATACGGGAGGCGTTCCTCACCCGGACCACCGATGAGTGGGTGGAGGCCCTCAACGCTGAAGATGTGGGGGCTGCCCCGGTGAACACCCTGGACCGGGCGCTGGGCGACCCCCAGGTGGACACCCTTGGCATGGTGGTGGAGATGGAGGGGGTGGAGGGCCGCCCGGTGAAGATGGTGGCCGCCCCATACCACTTCTCCGCCTTCCCCGACCTGGAGTACCGGCGGGCCCCCCACCCCGGTGAGCATACCCGTGCGGTGTTGAGCACAGTCCTGGAGTATCCTGAGTCCAAGATAGCCGGGCTGGAGCAGCAGCAGGGGGTGTAGCCCGCAGGTTGACCGGCGCAAGCCTACGAAGAGGGCGCACCCTGGCGGGACTGCGCTGCCGCATTGACTGATACCCCTGTGGGTGCTACCCTGTTGGCGGTTGCCCAGCTTCGTCCTGTATGGTGCCGCTCGGGGGAGCAACGGGGCGAGAACCCGGCCGGATAGAAGCGAGCTCTTATGGCCCCCCCCAAACGGCCGTATTTCTAAGCATAGCTGAACGAGAGAGGAGAGCCTATGGCAAAGCAGGTCCAGCTCGGTGGTTCCCAGGTTGACATAAGTCGGGTATGCCGTGACCTGCGCGGGGTGGAGCACCTGGTGGAAGAGGCGGTCCGGGAGGACTGGCAGGAGAACCGCTATCTCCAGTTTGACGAGAAGATGTACCCCTTCACCGATGCCGCCGATGTCTGGGAGTGGGACAGCTTCCTCCTGGGGCGCTTCTCCCCGATATACGCCGGTGTTCAGGATACCTGCGCCGATTGTCCTCTGGGACCTTGCTCTGTGGGAGTGGGGCTGGGCCGGTGTGGGCTGTCCCTGGAGTCCTATCAGGCGCGCCTCAGCCTCCGCCGGGCCTGCCGGGGCTGTGTCACGCAGTTCGTGGACAGCCGGGAAATCCTGGACTATGCCTTGAAGAACTTCGGTCCCCAGCAACCGGTAAGCATGGGTAAGGGCTATGAGCGCAGCGATTACACCGCTATCGGCGTCCTCACCGGCCAGTATGCGAGCAGCCTCCACGACCTGGATATGTCTCTCTCCTATGCTGAGGGCCAGCTGGCCCGGCTTTTCGCTGCCAGCGTCTCCGCTACCGGTGACCCGATGCGAATTGAGGCCCTGACCCTCCATGCCGGCTCCCTCCTTTTCCTGTCTATGGATG
>JAZGBK010000122.1:0-2550 GCA_036476365.1 Dehalococcoidia bacterium | reverse complement strand
GTGTCCGTGTCAAAGACTGCTATGGAGGTCGCATAGCAGCCTTTCTCTTTCCCACCCTCCCACCCGGGGGTAATATCTGGGGGGCGAAGCCCCCGCAGCTATCTACCGGGCGGGGGGGCGGGCAAGGAACAGTCGGTAAGTAACCTCGCTGGAGCTATACCCGCTGCTCAGGCGGCGGCTACCAGCCCCAGTAGCCCCATTCCGATATGGCTACCGCGGCCTCCTCCTCCCACATCTGGGGGGTGCGGAACTCCGCCGCCAGCAGGCCCATGATGAAGGAGTCGTAGTAGCGGCCCCCGCGGGGCCAGCTCTGCCTGAGCCGGCCCTCCCGGACGAAGCCAGCCCTCTTGAGGAGCTTGAGGCCGGGCTCGTTGAACACGGGTACATTTGCCCACGCCCGGCGCAGGCACAGACCGTTAAACACCAGGTCCAGCAGGTTATACAGCGAGGCCGTGCCATAACCCTGGCGGCATAGGTCCTTCCTGCCGATGAAGAAGGCCAGCTCCGCCCAACCCAGGAAGTCCTGCAGGGCGAGGTGGGCCTCCCCTATGTGCTCCCCCTCGGCGGTGTAGAGCGACAGGATGCGGCGGTGGGGGTCGTGGAATACCTTTTTCCACTTTTCCGCCGGTGCCCCCATCATCTCCCGGGGCAGGTAGTCCAGGTGCATGGGCTCGCCGCTCTCCAGCGTGCCCAGCCACCGGGAGCACACCTCGTCGTCCTCCAGCCAGCGGGCCACCCGGGCCACGTCCTCCGTTGATACCTCGTGTAGATGTACTCGTGGCATCATGTAGTGCTCCTTTCCCCTCTTGGAGGGTGTGCCTGTTGGTATGGCCTGGGGTGTGTAACAGTCCTGCGGAAAAGAGGCCCTCGTTGCTCCCGGGGCGGGGACATACCGTGTGAGGATAGCCGGGGGTGTCTTCCCGGTACCCTATTGAGCCTGTGCTGGATGCCCGTCACTGATAAAACTTCCTTGACCACTGCTGTGCCAGCATCACCAGCCCTGTTGCGGCACAATGTACGCCAAAACCGTCCCCCTGTCAAGGGCCGGGTAGGGGGGTTAACGAGCCTTTTCCTCTCCAACCACCCGCCCGGGGACTATATCCGGGGGGGTGTTTGCTCCGCCCATCCTCGGGTCGGTGGGGGGTAGGTGGGCAGGGGAGCAATGGATGGTAAACAGTATTGCAGGTGCCTGGCACCCACCCGGGATAATTGTGGCAAAACCGGCGGGCTTACCCATTCCAGCGGCCGGGGTTTTAGGCTATAATGATTGCACCTGAAATCCCCTACGGAGGCTGGTGATAGACTTTTTCATATTCCCCACGGCCCGGGGATGGGTCGGGCTGCTGGCCTCCTCCAAGGGGCTCATGCGACTGGTGCTGCCCCTGCAGGACCAGGAGGAGGTGTTGCGGGAGCTGGGGCAGTTAGCAGAAACGCCACACAACCCATCGGCCTTTGGAGACCTCCCCCAGCGCATAACCAGATACCTCTCCGGGGAGCGGGTAAAGTTTGCCGACGCCGTGGACCTGGATGGCTCCTCCCCCTTCCAGCGCCGGGTCTTGGGCAGGCTGCGCCGCATACCCTACGGGCAGACCCGCAGCTATGGCTGGGTGGCCCGGGCGGTGGGGGTGCCCCAGGGGCCCAGGGCGGTGGGGCAGGCCGTGGCCCGTAACCCGGTGCCCCTCATCATCCCCTGTCACCGGGTGGTGGGCACCAACGGCCTGGGAGGCTTCGGCGGCGGGTTAGACCTCAAACGCCTTCTGCTGAGGCAGGAGGCGGGGGGGCCGCCAGCCTCCTGAGGCGCCGCCACCCCGATACATCGGGGCCCGGCACCACTCGGCCGGGGCTCCAGGTCTATGTAGCTGCCTGGCAACCACCGGGCAGCTTACCTGGGTTTCTGTGGGTTGCCTGTGGGGCTGCGGGCGGATGGTGTCAAAAGCCATGCCAAAAGCCATGAGGGATGAGAGTTGCGCCATGGTGAGTTGAGAAGGGAAGTCCTGGCTGGAGTCATCCGGCTGGCGGTCATGCCAGCACTGCTGGTCAGCCTGCTTGTGGTCATGACCTCTCCAGGAATTGCCGCCCTCACCAGTCCCAAGCTGACCCTGACCCCCACCAGCGGCCTGGTGTCCACAAAGGTGACGGCCAGGGCCACGGAGTTCGGCACCAGTGCCACTCCTGCCAGCACCGCCATCGTCAGCGTTACCTTTGGCGGCTCGGCCCTGACCCATGAGACCACCAACGACGAGACCAACCTGACTCCGGGCGAGTACATCCTTGAGGGCGCCGTATCTGGGAGCCTGGTCTATGGGGACACCACCGAGTTCACCGTGGTTTTCAAAGTGCCCCCCAACTCCCGCCCCGGGGCGCAGGCGTTGAGCGTCACCAACAATGCCACCGCCCCCGCCAACAATGGGGCCGCTAACTTCGCGGTAACCGAGCGCAAGCTGACCCTGACCCCCTCCAGCGGCCCGGTGGGGGCTTCTGTGCAGGCCGCCATGAACGGCTTCTCCGCTGGCAAGCAGGGCATACTCTCGGCCGCAGGCCTAATTCCCG
>JAZGBK010000121.1:0-5495 GCA_036476365.1 Dehalococcoidia bacterium | reverse complement strand
GCACTTTGAGAAGTGGCTGGGCCGCCCCATCACCGACGCCGACCTGGACCGCACCATAGATATTTACAACACCAATGTCCAGCTCCAGCACCAGATATATGAGACCCGCAAGGGCCCTAACCCCCTTATCACCGGCACTGAGGCCCACAGCATGGTCATCGCCGGCCAGCTCATGGATAAAGAGGAGCATACGGAGCTGCTGCGTCAGGCCCTGGAGGAGATAAAGGGCCGCCAGGGCATACAGGATGTCGGCGCCAGGGTCATTATCCTGGGTAGTGAGAACGACGATGTGGGCCTGACCCGCTTCATCGAGTCGCTGGGGACTACCGTAGTCATAGACGAGACCTGCGGCGGCAGCCGCTATTTCTGGCAGCCCATCACTCCCCAGGAAGACCGGGTGGCTGCCATTGCCGACCGCTACATCAGCCGCCCCCCGTGTGCCCACAAGGACCTTGTAGACCGCCAGCGGCTGCACTTTATCAAGGAGCGGGTTGAGGAGTACAACGCCCAGGGGGCCATCTTCATCCTGCAGAAGTTCTGCGACATCTACGAGTTCGACATACCCGCCATGGAGAAGATGCTTCGCGGTATGGGAATACCCCTGCTGACTCTGGAGATGGATGTTACTACCCCCTATGGCCAGTTCAGCACCCGCGTTGAGGCCTTCCTGGAGACGCTGGAGTTGGAGTTGGTGTAGGACAGAGCGCCGTAGGGCTGTAAGCTGCTGTAAGCTAAGGAGGCTACATGGCAACACTGACCAAATACCCGACCAAGCCAATAGAGGTGTGGGGCAAGATGAAGGAGCTACGCCGCAAGCACTTCCGGCGCACCTGGGAGGCCCGGGACCGGGGGGGCATAGTCATCAACGGCATCGTGGAGGCCTTCCTGGGCCTCTTTGCCGGGTTTGGCGAGTTCGGTAACCCCTCCTATGGCCCCTACTTTACCGTGCTTATGCGCAACCCAGACCAACTGGTGAAGGTGCTGGAGGCTGCCGAGGGCTGGGGCCTTAACCGGGAGATTTGCTCCTCCATGCGTTGCCACCTGGGTCAGCTCGTCAGCGGCCTGTCCACCAAGAACCCCAAGGGAGGTGAAGTCGTCCCCGATTTCTGCTTCCAGTTCAACAACTGCCACTCTATGGCGAAGACGGGGCAGATTTTCCACGAGGAGCAGAACTTGCCCTATTTCGTCTTGGACCTTCCCTGGAAGTCCCGGGACATTGAGATGAAATATCAGGTGGTGCAGCTCAACGAGTCCATTGAGTGGATGGAGAAGACCACCGGCAAAAAATTCGATGACGAGCTGCTTATTGAAGCCACAAACAACGAGTGGGAGGCTGCCGCTCTCTACTCCCGCGTGTGTATGCTCCAGAAGAACACCCCCGCCCCCTACGATATGCGCCAGCTGTGGTCCCTGCGCTTGCCCCTGGTTACCCTGCGCTATGAGAAGGACTGTGTGGACTACACCCGGGAGCTTCTGGCCGAGACTGAGGAGCGGGTGAGAGAGGGCATCTCCGCCCGGGGATACGAGACCGCCCGTTTCCTGCAGGAGGGTATTCCCCCCTTCTATCACATCCAGATACTCCGCTTCCCCGCCGAGTATGGGGCCGTCTTTGTGGGCGGCGATATCCTCTTCGCCAGCTTCGGCTGCTGGGACTTCCACGAGGACGGTAGCTGGACAGTGCCGCTTACCCCCAAAGAAAGGGGCATAGAGCTCAAGACCCGGGACGACGCCCTGTGGGCCCAGGCCGACCTCTATTTGCGTCACCACCCCCTGTCGCGTAACTGCTGCTCCCCAGACCGGCCCGAGGAAATCCTCAAAAGGGCCCAGGACTTCAATTGTGATGGGGTTATAATACACCTGGACCGGGGCTGTAAGGGCTACCAGACAGGCATGCTGGAGGCCAAGCAGGCCGTACAGAAGGCGGGGATTGCGGTGACTACCTACGAGGCCAGCCAGGCCGACCCCCGGGACTTTGATAGCGCCAAAATCTACGACCATCTGGAGTCGTTCATGGAGAGCCTGGGGCTGAGCAAGCTGCCCCCGGAGGCTCAGGGAGGGAAGGAAGAGGCGGCGGACTAAGGCTCACCCTCGCTACCAACGCTGGGGGCCCCACGGGGCCCCCAGCTTCTTTTAGGGGCGGCCTTTGCTGGCCAGGTTTGAACTGGGGCATGGCGCCAGGTATAATATCCGTGGATATGTGGGAAAAACTGGCAGAGGTGGAGCACAGGTACCAGGAGCTGCAGGGGCTCCTCTCCAACCCTGAGCTGGCCCAGGACCCGGACCAGCTACGGGAGCTGGGCAAGGAGCTGGCCTCCCTGGAGCGGGTTGTATTCCCGTACCAGGAGTACATGGCGGTGCAGCGCAACCTGGAGGACGCCCGCTCCATACTGGAGGACAACCCGGAGCCGGATATGGCCGAGCTGGCCCGCCAGGAGGTGGCCCAGCTACAGGCCAGGGAGGCGGCCCTGGAGGCTGAGCTGAGGCAGGCCCTGCTCCCCCGGGACGAGCGGGGGGAGCGGGATGTGATTGTGGAAATCCGGGCCGGCCCCGGCGGCGAGGAGGCTGCCCTGTTCGCTGCTGACCTGTTCCGCATGTACTCCCGCTACGCTGCCAACCACCGCTGGGAGGTGGAGGTGATTGACGCCAGCCCCAGTGAGCGGGGTGGCTTCAAGGAGGTGGTTTTTGAGGTCCGGGGCCGGGGGGCCTTCCGCCGCCTGCACCATGAGGCCGGTGTGCACCGGGTACAGCGGGTGCCGCTTACTGAAGCCTCGGGCCGCATCCACACCTCCACCGCCTCGGTTGCCGTTCTCCCCCAGGCTGATGAGGTGGAGGTGCATATCAACCCCGACGACCTCAGGGTGGAGTTCTACCGGGCCAGCGGCCCCGGCGGCCAGAATGTGAACAAGGTGTCTTCGGCGGTCCGCATTGTCCACCAGCCCACCGGCATCGTGGTACAGTGCCAGGAAGAGCGCTCTCAGTTCCGCAATCGCCAGAAGGCCATTGAGGTGTTGCGGGCCAAGCTCCTGCAGGTAGAGCGGGAGCAGCAGCAGCAGCAGGTAAGCCAGGAGCGGCGCTCCCAGGTGGGCAGCGCCGAGCGGGCGGAAAAGGTGCGCACCTACAACTTCCCCCAGAACCGGGTCTCGGACCACCGCATAGGCCTCACCCTGCACAGCCTTACTCAGGTCATGGAGGGCTACCTGGACGAGCTGATGGACGCCCTGGAGCAGGCGGAAAACCAGCGCCTGATGGAGGCCGCCGCCTCTATCAGATGAATCTTCAGGAGGCCTGGCAGCACGGCAGCCGTCTCCTGGACGCCGTTGGCATCCCCGATGCCTCCCTGGAGAGCGAAATCCTCCTCCGACACGCTATGGGCCTTTCTCGTGCCGCCCTCTTCTCCCGCTGGGGGGAGCCTGTGCTTGCGCTCTGGCTACGCCGCTTCCGTTCCTATCTGCGCCGTCGCCTGAGGCGGGAGCCCACGGCCTACATCCTCAAGCAGCGGGAGTTCTACGGCCTGGACTTCTTCGTGGACCGCCGGGTGCTAATCCCCCGTCCGGAAACGGAGCTGCTGGTGGAGAAGGCTGTGGCACTGGTGGGGGGGCGTCCCCTGCGGGTGGTGGATGTGGGCACCGGCTGCGGGGCGGTGGCCATCGCCCTGGCCCATCACCTGCCCCGCGCCCGTATCTGGGCCACCGATGTGTCCCCCCTGGCCCTCCAGGTGGCCCGGCGCAACCGGAGGCGCTACCGCCTGGGCCACCGGCTGCGGCTGCTGGAGGGCGACCTCCTCTCTCCCCTGCCCGGCCCGGCAGACCTTATCGTGGCCAACCTCCCCTATGTGAGAGACGGAGATATAGCCGGACTGCCCCCGGAGGTGAGGGACTACGAACCCCTATCGGCCCTGAGCGGCGGCCCCGATGGGCTAGATGCGGTGCGCCGCCTGGGACACCAGGCGCCATTGCACCTGCGGCGGGGGGGGTGGCTCCTGTTTGAGGTGGGCCAGGGCCAGGCGGAGGCGGCCTCGGCACTGGCCCGGCAGGCGCTGGGGGGGGGCCCGGTGGAGGTGGCCGCCGACCCCGCTGGCATTCCCCGCCTGGTGATGGCGCAGAGGGCTTGACAGGGCAGGCTAAAAACAGTAAAAGAGCCTAAACGGGTGTTATCCTTGCACTAAGGAGGTGTGCGGTGTACGTCAAGGAGTATATGTCCCCTTCGGTAGTCACCACCGAGCCCGATGCCCTCATCCTGGATGCCCAGAAGCTCATGCGGGAGCACCGCATCCGCCGGCTGCCGGTGGTGGACAAGGGGGGGAAGCTGGTGGGACTTATCACCCAGGACAGGTTGCGGGAGGTAGCGCCGTCACCGGCCACCTCTCTCAGTGTGTGGGAGCTCAACTACCTCCTGGCCAGGATGAAGGTCAAGGATGTCATGGTCAAGGGTGTGGTTACAGTTAGGCCGAATACCACCTTGGAGGCCGCCGCCAGTCTGGGCCAGGGGCGGGGCATCGGCACCCTGCCGGTGGTGGAAAAGGGCAAGCTGGTGGGCATCATCACCACCACCGATGTCTTCAAAATCCTTACCCAGGTGCTGGGGTTCGGCGAGCCGGGCACCCGCATCCACATCCACAACTGTGGCCGGAAGAGCCACCTGTACCCCCAGGTATTGGACATCCTCAGGAAGCACAGGGAGGGCGGCATGGGCATCCGGGCCCTCTTTCCCGTTACCCCGCCGGGGGAAGGCCACGAGGACACCATCATCCATGTGGATGCTACGGATGTATCGCTGCTGATGAGGGACATAGAGGCCCTGGGCTGCCCCGTGGAGGCCCGGAAGCACTGAGGCCCGGTCATCGCCCCTCCCAGGTTGACAAGGGTGGGGGCGGCTGATAATGTTGGGGATGAACTTCACAAGCGAGGTAGCCTATGCCCAACATGATTGTGTGTGCCAAGCAGGTGCCCGACCCCGAAGCCCCCCCCGGTAGCCTGAAGGTGGATAGCGCCGCCAACAAGGTGGTGCTGCCCCCCAGCGTCTCCCCCGTCATCAGCCCCTTTGACGAGCAGGCGGTGGAAGCCGCCCTGCGCATCAAGGATGCCCAGGGAGGCACCATCACCGTGATAACCTTGGGCAACAACCTGCAGCGGGATGTGGTCAAGAAGCCCCTGTCCATGGGGGCCGATGAGCTAATCCTGCTGGAGGACCCCGCCTTTGAAGGAGGCGATGCCTGGTCCACGGCCACTGCCCTGGCCGCTGCCATCAAGAAGGTGGGAGACTACGACCTCATCTTCTGCGGCCGCCAGGCGGCCGACTGGGACGCCGGGCAGGTGGGCCTGGGGCTGGCCGAGATGCTGGGCCTGCCCGTTGTCAGTGTGGCCCAGAAGGTGGAGGTGATGGACGGCAAGGCAAGGGTGGAGAGGGTCATCCCTGACGGCTACGAGGTGGTAGAGACCCCCACCCCTGCTCTGATTACCGTTAGCAACGAGGTGGGGGAGCCCCGCTATGCCACC
>JAZGBK010000120.1:0-7747 GCA_036476365.1 Dehalococcoidia bacterium | reverse complement strand
GGGTACGGTGAGCACATAAAGCAGTTGGATGTCGGTGACATAGTTCTGCCACACATCGGCCAGGCGGAGGGAGCCATCGCAGGTGGCCGCCGAGACATAGGCATCCAGGAAGTCCCACTCATGGCCCAGGGCCAGCTCCAGGCACGCCCGGCAGTAGGAGCAAGTGTTGATGTAGAGATAGGCGTTGGCATTCTCCAGCTCCAGCTCATGGGAATCGCCGGTCATGCGCACCGGTAGCAGGCCGGCAGCCCACAGCACTTCCTCGGGTACGTAAGTGCACTGCCAGGCCACCACCTTACCGCCTTTCTCCTTCCACTCCCTCACCGGCTGGGTGTAGGGGAAGGCAGCGTTTATCTCCCGCACTTCCCCCAGGGTCTTGAGCTCGGTTGCCGTTGCCATGTGCTCGTCCTCCTGCATAGTAGCTGAATAGCTGAATAGCTGAATAGCTGAATAAGAGGGAAAGTCTAAAGCATCCGTCGGCAAAAGTCAAGCCGCATCCTCCACCCACCACCTTTGACTGTCTGGGAGGCTGATGGTAGAATTGGCCTTGGAGCTATGGTTTCTGACTTAGTTGAGCGTATGTTTGCCGGGGGGCAGCAGCCCCTGGCCCGTCTCATCACCCTGGTGGAACGGGAGAGCGCCGAAGTACCCCAGATAATGAGGCTGATTCAGCCCCACCTGGGGAGGGCGCATATCGTGGGCATCACCGGTCCTCCGGGGGCCGGCAAGAGCACCCTGGTGGACAAGCTCATCGCCCAGATACGCAAACGGGACGCTACGGTGGGTGTGGTGGCGGTGGACCCTACCAGCCCCTTCAGCGGTGGGGCGGTGCTGGGAGACCGCATCCGCATGCAGCAGCATTACCTGGACGAGGGCGTCTTTATCCGCAGCATGGCCACCCGGGGCAGCCACGGCGGCTTGCCTCATACTACCCGGGGGGTGGTGAAGCTCATGGATGCCTTCTCCAAGGACTTCGTTATCGTTGAAACAGTGGGTGTGGGCCAGACCGAGCTGGATATCATGGAGGCCGCCGATTCAGTGGTGGTGGTGCTGGTGCCCGAGGCCGGAGACACCATCCAGACGCTCAAGGCCGGGCTGCTGGAGATTGCCGATATCTTTGTGGTCAACAAGGCCGACCGTGAGGGCGCTAACTACCTGGTAACCGAGCTCATGGCCATGCTCCGCCTGTATTCACCCCAGAAGGGCTCCTGGCAGGTGCCGGTGTTGTCCACCCAGGCGGTGAACGATGTCGGCGTAGAGGAGCTCTTTACGGCGGTGGAAGACCACCACCGCACCCTGGAGGAGAACAACGAACTGGCCCCTCGCCGCCAGCACCAGCGCCGCCAGGAGTTCATCCAGACGATGGAGCACCACGTCATCGGCCGGCTGGTGGAGCTCATGGAGCAGGATGGCAAGATGATGTCCTATGTGGACCAGGTGGAGAAAGGGGATATGGACCCCTTCTCGGCGGCCCGGACGCTTATATCGGACCGGGAGCTCCTGGGGCGGTGGCAGCAAGCTCTGGAGCAGGAGTAGGCGGCCCGCCTGTACCATGGCCCAATACGACGTTATCATTGTAGGGGGGGGGCCTGGTGGGCTGTTCGCCGCTCTGGAGATAGCCAGCTCGGGCCTCAGCATCCTCCTCTTAGAGCGGGGCCGGGACATTGAAAAGCGACGCTGCCCCGTCCAGGAAGGCAAAGTCAGGGTGTGTCCCCCATGTGTCCCCTGTCATGTGGTCAGTGGTGTGGGGGGTGCCGGTGCCTTCAGCGATGGCAAGCTCACCCTTTCCCCCGATGTGGGGGGACGCCTGGCAGACTATGTAGGCCCCGAGGCGGTCGGCTCCCTCATCAGCTATGTGGATGATGTGTACCTCCGCCTGGGAGCCTCCAACCGGGTCTATGGGGTGGGGCCGGAGGTGGAGAACCTGCGCCGCCGGGCTGCCCTGGCCGACCTGCGCCTCATCCCTATGCCGGTGAGGCATGTGGGCACCGAGCACTGCCGCTCTGTCCTCCAGGGGCTGCGCAACTATCTGTCCCCCCGGGTGGACATGCGGCTGGGGGTGGCGGCCACCGCTATCGTCACCGCCGATGGCCGGATGGTGGGCGTGGACACCGATAGGGGTGAAAGACACACCTGCACCTACCTGGTGGTGGCCCCGGGGCGGGAGGGGGCGGAGTGGCTGGCGAAGGAGGCCTCCCGGCTGGGCCTTACCCGCTACCACAACCCGGTGGATGTGGGGGTCAGGGTGGAGCTGCCGGCGGCGGTGCTGGAGCAGTTCACCCGGGTGCTGTATGAGGCCAAGTTGGAGTACTTCTCCCCTACTTTTGACGACCGCATCCGTACCTTCTGTATGTGTCCCTACGGCGAGGTGACCATGGAGGCCACCGGGGGCGCTGACCCGGTAACCACCGTCAACGGCCATAGCTACGCCGACCGCCACACCGGCAACACCAATTTCGCCCTGCTGGTGAGCACCGTTTTCACCGAGCCCTTCCGGGACCCCATCGCCTATGGCAGGTCTGTGGCCCGGCTGGCCAATCTGCTCGGTGGCGGAGTGCTGGTGCAGCGCTTGGGAGACCTGCAAGAGGGGCGCCGCACCACACAGGACCGCCTGGAGCGGGGCCTGGTGAAGCCCACCCTGACCAGCGCCACCCCCGGCGACCTGAGCTGGGCACTGCCCTACCGCTTTCTGAAGGGGATTATGGAGATGCTGGAGGCCCTGGACCGGATGGCCCCCGGGGTGGCCTCCCGCCATACGCTGCTCTATGGGGTGGAGGTGAAGTTCTACTCGTCTCGCCTTGAGCTCCGCCCCTGCCTTGAGACCCAGGTGGGCAACCTGTTCGCGGTGGGCGATGGTGCCGGTGTCACCCGGGGCCTGGTGCAGGCCTCGGCTTCCGGTGTGGCCGTGGGCCGGGAGATACTGTCCCGGGCGGGGATACCCGCTACCCCCGGCGCCGCAGCCCTAGCCTTATCTTAAGTCAGATAAAGGGCCGTGGCTGGGTCTGGACCTCACCGCCTCCCCCTGCCGGCCCCCCGGGGCTGTGTAGAGCGTCCCTCTTGGGCTTTGGAGGCGCAGTTAGAGCCTGAAGGTCAGTTGCGTCGGGTCTGTGGCTTCCTTCAACACCAGACGGAGCCGTTTGCTGCCCTCGGGGAGGGACGGGCCCTTGCCCCGGCCCTTAAACGGGTTGAGGCTTCTTGACTTCGGAGGCGACTCTTCCTCTTCCGAGACCTGGGCAACCTCAGGCATGAGCTGGACTGCCTCCAGCAGGGAGACCGACTTGTGGAAGGCTATCGTCAGGACGGCGCCTTCTTGCCAGGAGCCACCGGCACTCACGATTTTGGCACTGGTGGTCTCCTCCAGGCGGTGGCAGAAGCGCATCATGCGGGCTGCGCTCAGAGGGGGGGGTAATACCAGCTCCATCTCGGTCATGGCGGCGGACTTTGCCGACTGGGAGAAGGGGTTGTCTTCATCGGTATCGTCGAAGTCAGCCGCCGCCGGGGGGGTCCGGGTGGCTGCTGTGGTCGGTAGCTCACTCCCCAGCCGGAGAGGGGCAGGCGGCTGCACTTCAGGGAGGGGGACGGCCCAGGGGGCCGGCGCCCAGGAGGGTGGCCCGTCGGCCGTGGGCTCCACGGGTGGCTGTGACTGGCTTGAGGGGTCCTGCCCTCCGCTGGTGCCGGCTGGTAAGGGGGCCTGGGGACCGGAGGGGGGGATGGGGGAGGTCTGCTCCTGGCCGGTCTCCAGGCTGGCCCCCGGGTTAGGGTCGTTGGTCAGAGGGGCTGTGGTTTCCTTGTGGGGGACTCTTGCCTCCGGGTTGGGGTCCGGGGTCTGGCGGCCCTTCACCGCCTCCCGGAGGTGCTTAAGCGCCGTCTCGGCGGCCTTGGGGTTGGATAGCAGGTTGGTGCCCAGCACCAGTTCCCCGCTGTGGACCCGGAGCACGGCGGAGGCCAGCTCGGTGCGTTTCACATCCTTGGTCAGGTAGCCTCCGGCCCCGGCCTCCATGGCCTGGGCCAGGTATTCATCGTACAGGCTGAGGATAACCACTTCACACTTAGCCTTTTCCTTCAGGAGGCGGGTGGCCTCCAGCCCGTTCATATCAGGCATCTTGATGTCCATTAACACCACATCCGGCGCCAGGGAGTCCACCAGGCTGAGGGCTTCCCGTGCGCCGGATGCCTCGCCCACCACCTCGATTTCAGGATGCAGCTCCAGCATGCGCCGCAGCCCCTCGCGGGCGAACTCATGGTCATCTACCAGCAGCACCCGGATAGCCTTTGCCACTCTTACCTCCCGCGGTGAAAGGATTGGGTCCCATATCAGGGTAGCGGGAATTGGCGGCTATGGTTAAGTCCCAACAGGTTAGTTCCTGTAGCCCATGAGGCTCATTCTGGTGACCCAGGAGGCTCAGTGGTTTGCGGAGGAGTTAGATGAGGTGGCGCTTGGAGGCTTCGGCCACTGCTTCAGAACGGTTGCGGGCCCCCAGCTTATCGAACACCTGACGCAGGGTGCGCTTGACAGTGGCCTGGCTGACGAAGAGCTGGGCAGCGATATCCCCGGTGGGCAGGCCGCTGGCCACCAGGCGCAGGGTGGTCAGCTCCCGCTCCGAGTACTGCTGGGTGGTGGCGCCAGCGATATCCGCCAGGTGCTCCTGAGGCACGGACAGGTGGATAGGGCTTCGCCCTTCCTGCACCGTCCGGATGGCCTGCACCAGCTCCTCCCGGTGCAGGTCTTTAAGGAGATAGCCCACTGCCCCCGCCTGAATGGCCTCCTGCAGGTAGTTATCGTAGAAGGTGAGCACAATTACCTTGCAGTCCGGGTTGAGTTCCTTGAGCTTCCGGGTGAGCTCCAGGCCGCCGGTGCCTGGCATCTTGATGTCCATGAGCACGATGTCTGGTGATAGTGAGGTGACCAGGGGCAGGGCCTGGTCCCCACTGGCGGCCTCCGCCACCACCTTCAGGTCGGGCTCCAGTTCCAGCATGCGCCGCAGCCCCTCGCGGACAATCTGGTGGTCCTCCACTAGCATTATGCGGATGGGTGCCACGCTACCTCCTCGGCGGCTTCTTGGGGTGGAGCAGTCGGCAGCCGGATTTCCAGGCGGGTGCCGGCTCCTGGCTGGCTATGCATTTTCACGGTGCCCCCCAGCCAGGACGCCCGCTCCCGCATCCCCAGTAGGCCCATATTCCCCACCGAGACGGCGCTATCCAGGGTGCGGGCTACATCAAAGCCCTGGCCGTTGTCGGCAATCTCAATGTTTAGCTCCTTGTCTTGGAAGCGGAGCCATACCTGGACCTGGCTGGCACGGGCGTGCTTGCGCAGGTTGTTGAGGGCCTCTTGGACGATGCGGTAGGCCGCTATCTCTACGGTGGGGGGAAGCCGGCTGGGCGTTCCCACCACCTCCAGGTGGGACACCACGCCCTCGTCCTCCAGGGCTTTCAGGTCCTGGCTAACGGCGTGGCCCAGCCCTAACTCCTCCAGGGCCGGGGGGCGGAGCCCAGCCAGCACCCGTCGCAACTCCTTGATGCAGGCATCTATGGTGTCCTCTATGCTGGCCAGGTCTCCCTGGATTTTGGCGGCCTCCCCCTCTGTAGGGAGGAGGGCGCTGGCGGTCTGGACCTGGTCAGAGGCACGGACCAGCCATTGGGCCACGCTGTCATGCAGCTCCACTGCCACCCGGCCCCGCTCCTCCTCCTGGGCGGTGATGGCCCGGACCAGCAATTTCTCATGGCGGGACTGCTGCTGGCGCAGTTCCGCCAGCATCCGGGCATTATCCAGGGCCACCGTTGCGCCGTTGGCCATGGTCATCAGCAGCTCTATCTCCTCGTCGTTGTAAGGCGTCTCGGTCTCCTTGGGCCCCAGGGCCAGGATGCCGGTAAGCTTGCCCTGGCTCAGGATGGGGCAGAGCAGCTCCACCCCCTGTGCACTTAGCCCGTCCTGCTCTGCCTGCCACAGGCCTTTGGCCTCGGGCACTACATGTAGCATCTCGGCGCGCAGCACCTGTCCCTCCCGGGTCAGCCAGTTTATCAGGGGGTTATCCCGCTGCAGGGTCAGCTCGCCTGGCTCCTCGCTGTCCTGGTGATGGGAGAACTGGGCCCGGTAATCGCCGCTGACAGGCTGGGGTAGGAGCAGGGCCACCCATCGCGCCTTCATAGCGCCGACGATAGGGTTAATCATGGAGCGGGCCAGTTGCGACAGGTCCAGGGTATTGGCTATGCCCTGGGAGAAGTCCCGGAGTATTTGGCGGTAGCCGTAAACGTTGCGGAACATAATCCGGTCCACCCGTTCCTGAGCGATGTAGCGCAGGGGAGTGAAAAGCACCGCTATCACCAGGGCTAGGCCGGAGGCGAAGAGCAGGCTGGGATAGCCCACACTGACCTGGAGCAGGTTCTGCACCAGGAACAGGGCCAGCAGATAGAGGGCGGTGACCGCTACGGTAAGGCTGGAGTAAGCCAGCCCCCGGCGGAGAATGAAGCGTACCTCCAGGAGCCGGTGGCGCTGGATGGCATAGCTGATGAGGGCCGCATTGGCCAGGTTGCTCACCTGGTCTATGGGGTACTTCATCATGGACTCGCTGAAGTTGGACAGGCCGCCCAGGGCCAGTACCACCAGGCCTATGAGCAGGTAGTTGACCCGTGTGCGGGCCGTGGGGGTAGTCAGCTCACGCCGGTGTTGTAGCAGGAGAACGGCGGCAGCCACGCCCAGGGACAGGGCCATGGCGGCCAGCAGCAAAAAGAAGGGGCCGGCATCCATGAACAGGACGCCTCCTGTAGCATAGGCATCCCGGGGGAGCACTCCTGCCCCAGCCAGTGCTGCCACCAGGGATACGCCGGCCACCCCCAAATAGACGCCGGGTCCGGGCCGCCGTTGGACAAACACCCGCACGAAGAAGTAGTAGGTGACCGACATCCACATGAAGACTACCAGTAATACCCGGCTAAGGGGTAGGGTGTAGCTGAGCAGGGATGGATAGTCCAGATGCAGCAGGAAGGATACCGAGCTCCACCCTGCGGCGGCGGTCAGGTAGAGGGCGAAGGCATGCCGCTCCCGCCTCCGGGGCTGGCGCAGGGCAAAAGCCAGCAATACGGCGTATGCCCCCACGCTGAGCAGGGGGACCAGAGCGTAGCCGTTCACCGCCCCCTATGCCTCCACCCTATCTGACAGGCTGACATAACCTATGCCGCTATTATAGGCACGGGGTTCAAAGCTGTCAAGCTGTACCGGTGGGGGGGCCGGCGCTTAGCTCGTAGCGGCGCCCACAGGGGTGCCCACCTCGGCGGCTTCCCGTAGCAGGGCGCTGACTGCTTTGGTGGATGGGTTAACATGGGCGGGTTTGAGGTGGGCCAGGTCAGCCCCGTTGGCCCGTTGCCGTTCCAAGTACCGCTTAAAGGAGCCGGGCTGTAGCAGGGTCACCTGCACCGGCCTCAGCCCCAGCATGGCCTCCATCTCGGCATAAGGGGTATTCAGCCGTTTGAGCTGCTCGTGGATAGCCTCCGCCAGTTCCTGGGAGCTGCGCTGCTCCTCGTCCCGAAGCTCCAGGTAGAGGTGCAGGACGGGCTGGTCCTGGCCCTCTTTCCGGACGGTCCAGTCCCGGCAGGGTATCCCCGCCGCCTCTACGGCTTGCCACAGGGTCTTCTCGGTAAGGCGGGTAAAGCCAGCCAGGTCAATAATGCCGTCGCAGCGGGAGTAGAACGACATCTGGGGCAGGTCTATACCCAGGGCCTCGTTGCGTAGCGAGGTGATGGTGACCATATC
>JAZGBK010000012.1:0-2605 GCA_036476365.1 Dehalococcoidia bacterium | reverse complement strand
TGGGCATTCCCCTGGTGACATGGGACCAGGAGCAACGGGAGCGGGGCAGTAGCGCTGTCACCACTGTTACCCCACAGGAGGCCTTCAAAGTCTGAGGGGGAGGCAACCGGCTTCACCGGCTTAGCAGCGGGGGCCGGTGAAGGCAGACAGAGGGACTCTATGGCGGCGGCTATGGGGTCTTCCAAGGCCAGGACCTCGGCCCGGCCCCAGTCGGTGAGCCGGTAAAGTGCGGTCCTTGGGCCAGTCATAGGTGGCGGGCTCTGTGCGCCCGGTGGGATCGATAAGCCCCCACAGCTTGTACCAGTGCCAGTACACGGCGAAGGAGTGGTGGGCTGCGCCCGGGATAGGCCTCTCGCTTTGCAAGCGGATGCCCCTTGTTCAGGAGCCCATCGGCGGTGGCCAGGTGGTCCTGGACGCAGGCCCGGCAGTAACGAATCCGCCGGGCCGCCTGGGCTGGGGCTTCCTGAGGGCTAAGTCGCCGTCGGGAGAGTATGCCACCAAACTTGGCAGCACAAGTAGCCAGGAGAGCAAGTCAAAAGCCTTGGTTTCCTCTCGTATGACAGTAACATCCTGTAAAGCCGTAGGGCGACGAAGCCATCACTGACCGGCAGCTTGGCGGCGCTGTGATCTGTGGCTCACAAGGTTTTCAAGGCTTCAACTTCGTCAGCTATCACTGACAGCGCCTTTGGGCCCCGGCGTTGGACGGTACCATGCACTACCAGCCAGTCTTAAACAAAGCCTGGCCGGAGCGCTGCTGGCCAGCGGTGAAGAGGGTGATGTCCACGATACCCGTGCCATCCTCGGCGCGGTGGACCTCTGGAATAGGCAGGCCGTGTTTCTGCCTCACTGCGAGGATGCCGTTAATGGCATCCGTGATGTTGGCCAGCGCCTCTTCTTCAGTCCTGCCCTGGCTGACACAGCCGGGCAACGCCAGGCACTCGGCCACTATGTAGTCGTCTTCACCCCGCTCCAGGGTCACCGGGAATCTCAGCTGGTTTCCCTTCATCCTCGCCTTTCTGACTCTGAGTAGACCAATTGTCCTCTGGCAATATAAGGGAAGGGCTACAGCCCCTTAAAGCGGCAGGAATTCATCACACCATCGCCGGGGGGGCGGGTCAGTAGAACATATTAGTTCTTTGTATTGTTGGTTCAGTCTGAATATGAAATGCTATAGCTGTAGCTTTGAGTAGCTACGAAGCACATTAGCAACCGAATAGGCACAGGCCCAAGGGCAGACGGCTTAACTGGAAGCTACCGTCAACGGGGACAAGATAGGCGGGTAGCTGTAAAGGGGGGTAGTCACCAGTCCTGAACCAGCTTTGGCAAGCTGGGGGCCTACGGCAACGATACCCCACCCTCTAAACAGGGTAAGGGGTAGAACGATTGAGGCCGTTGAAGATGGGCGATACCCGCCACCCCCTTCGCAACCGAAAGGTAAGCAAAAGGGTTGAATAGGTGGCCCCCACCCACCGAATAGGTAGCTTGCCAGCTACCGAAAGGGAAGGGGGGGTAAATGAGTCTCAACAGAGTAACCTTGGGTGCTGGAACCCCAAGGGACGCCGACGCCTATAGGGATACCAGCGACATAGTGGCGTAGGTTAGTGGTCACAGTCCACTACTACGGAGAAGGGTTTAGGAAAGTAGATTTCCTTGCCGTAGGGATGCCAGCACGGCCTACGCTACCAGAAAATCAAGCTGGCACCCCGATACATCGGGGCAAGGCAACCGTCAACACCGTCTGGGCACAAGGGGCGGGGAGCCGTTAGCGCCAATCTTATACAGAGAGAGGTGCTAATGAGCCAAAAGACGGAAACACCCCAGTATATCACCGCCCTGCTCCAGCCCATACCTGGGCGGAGTTCAGACCGGCGGGTGTGGTCCATACCCCTGGCCGGTGTCTGGCAGCCGTTCTTTACGGCCACCAACGCCGCTGGGGAGACCGCTGTCCCCGCCGACGCCCTGGGCCATCCCCTGCGCCTGGCCTTGGAAAAGGACGGCACCCCCAAGTTCTCTACCTCGGGCCGCCCCACCTTCCGAGTGGCCAAGGAATTGGCCGACCAGGTGCGCATCGTGCGGGACAACTTCGTGGCTGGCCTCATGGCCTACACGGACACGGTGAGCAAGGGTATGGCCGCCCAGTACAAGGCCCAGGTAGAGGCGGCCCTGAAGGCGGGGGAACCCCTGGCCCAGAAGGACGCCGACAACCTGGCCGACTACATCGCAGCCCAGTCCGGCAATGCCGACGCCCAGTCCGGCAACGGTGCTCCCGAACCCGAGAAGGTAATGGCCGTCGCCTAAGAGCGGCCACGGGGCGCAAAGCGGCTCCCCCCTCCCTGTGCTCAGGCGGTAGAAAGGGGTAGCATGAGCTATTCTCAGTGGGCTACCCCCGCAAGACGGGCACGCCTTGTAGAGCTGCTCACTCAGTCCAAGGGCTTGTGCGTTCACGGCCATGCCCCCTGTGCCCAGCTTCTAAACCATTGCTATGAGGTGGTATCCGAAGAGCTGATACAGGACTGGAAGGCCGACGATAGGGTGGAGCGGGCCATTCTGTGGGCACTGGAAAGGCAGCATATGCACGCCATGCCCCAAATATGGAAGCGTGGCC
>JAZGBK010000119.1:0-5014 GCA_036476365.1 Dehalococcoidia bacterium | reverse complement strand
GGCAAAGCCGAGGGTAAGCGGCTGAAGCAGGCCCTGGACCTGGGGGAAGACGCCGCCGCCATCAGCACCGGTTTCGCCCTCGCCTCCTGTCCCGGCCCCACCAGCCAGCTTGAGGTGGAGCCGGTATCCCCCAGCCGGGTAGTGTACCGGGTTACCGACTGCCCCCCCCAGCAGGGCCGGCTCAAGATGGGCAAGGATGTATTTGACTGCCGGGGGGTATGCCAGGCCCACTTCCAGAGCTTCGCCCAGGCCATCAGCCCCGGGGCACGGGCGACCTGCGCCTTCTCCCCTCCGGAGAAATACTCCACCGACCTGTGGTGCGAATGGTACTTTGACCTGGAATAGTGGCGAAAGGAGACACATGGCCAGAGAAGCCCAGGAGATAAAGGAGAAGGTTAAGGAGCGCTACGGGGCACTGGCCCGGCAGCAGCAGAGCTGCTGTGCCCCCACCTCGTGCTGCTCCCCCAACCAGAAGCTCTACGACCCGGCGGAGATAAAGGGCCTCCCCCAGGAGGTGTCCGACTTCTCCCTGGGCTGCGGCAACCCGGTGGCCGTGGCCGGACTCAGAGAGGGGGAGGTGGTGCTGGACCTGGGCTCCGGGGGCGGGCTGGACTGCTTCCTGGCCGCCCAGCGGGTGGGGGAGCAGGGCCGCGTCATCGGCCTGGATATGTCCCCGGACATGTTAGCCCTGGCCCGGCAGAACGCTGGGCGCCTGGGGGCCACCAATGTGGAGTTCCGCTCCGGGGAGATGGAAGCCATGCCTGTGGAGTCCGCCTCGGTGGATGTCATCATCTCCAACTGCGTCATCAACCTCTCCCCGGACAAGGACGCCGTCTTCCGGGAGGCTTTCCGGGTGCTCAAGCCCGGCGGCCGCCTCTCCGTCTCCGATATTGTCCTGGTGGGGGAGCTGGACCCCGAGACAAAAGAGAGCCTGGAGGCGTGGGCCAGCTGCGTGGCCGGCGCCCTGCCCAAGGACGAATACCTGGACAAGCTGCGCCGGGCCGGGTTTGTGGACCTTGCCACCGAGGAGAAGAGCTGGCGCTCCAGCCCCGCCGTCTCCCTGTGGGTATCCGCCACCCGGCCGGCATGAGTGGCCTGGACTACCTGTTCCACCCACGCTCCATAGCCATAGTGGGGGCCTCGGCCAATCCCGAAAAGAGGGGTCACGCCTACCTGTCACAGCTCCTGGCCTTCGGCTACCCCGGCAAGCTCTACCCGGTGAACTCCAAAGGGGGCAGCATCCTGGGCCTGCCCGCCTATCCCTCCATCAAGGCCATCCCCGGCGAGGTGGACTATGTGGTCTCCGTAGTCCCCGCAGCGGAGCTCCCCACCGTAATAGGCGAGTGCGCCCAGAAGGGAGTGAAAGTGCTCCAGCTTTTCACCGCCCACCTGGGAGAGGCGGGTAAGGCGGAGATGGAGCAGAGGATTGTGGAGCAGGCCCGGCGGGCGGGGATAAGGCTGCTGGGCCCCAACTGCATGGGGGTATATTCCCCCCGGGAGCGGATTACTTTCCGCTTCGGCTGGAACGGCCTGCCCGGCCCGGTATCCTTCATCTCCCAGAGCGCCGGTCACACCGCTGAGGTGGTCTATCAGGCACAGGTGCGGGGCCTGGGCTTCAGCAAGGTGGTGAGCTACGGCAACGCCGCCGACATCACCGAGACCGAGCTCCTTAGCTACCTGGCCCAGGACCCGGAGACGGGCCTCATCGCCGCCTACATAGAGGGGGTAAGGGACTCCCAACACTTCCCCACCGCTCTTAGAGAGGCAGCGGAGCACAAGCCGGTCATCGTCCTCAAGGTTGGCCGCACCCCGGCCGGTGCCCGGGCCACCCGCTCCCACACCGCCTCCCTCTCCGGAAGCGACTCCGTGTTCGGGGCTGTAGTCCGTCAGGCAGGGGCCATCAGGGCGGACACCATAGAAGAGATGGTGGACCTGATGGTGGCTTTCCACTTCCTGCCGCCGCCCGAGGGCAGGAATGTGGCCGCTATCGGGGCGGGGGGCGGTGGCAGCGTGCTGGTCTCCGACGAGTGCGAGGCCCAGGGCCTCTCCCTGCCCCCGTTGCCGCCGGAGGTGGAGTCCCAGGTGAAGGACCTCCTCAAGGACCACTGGGGCCTCATCAAGAACCCGGTGGACACCTCGGTGGTCTTCCCCGCCGGATATGACTTCGGCCAGCTCCGTCTCATCTTCCAGTCCATGGCCACCCACCCCACATACCACATGCTCGTCGGCGACGCCGGGGAGTGGTGGCTGGACGAGCCGGACGACCTCTCACTCCATAGGAGTCTGGTGGACACCTACATCCAGGTGATGGGGGAATCGCCCAAGCCAGGGGCGGTCATCGTGCGTCACGCCGACTGCCCCGAGGAGTGGCGGTGGCGGGCCTCCATGGACGCCATAGCCCGCTGCGCCCAGGCCCGGCTACCCACCTTCCCCACCATCCGCCGGGCGGCCACAGCCCTATCCCGCTTCGCCAGCTACCACCTGGACAACTCCCCCACCCCATAACTCCCCAATCCCCCAGGGGACTGCCCTGGGGCTATGACCGGGTGTGGGGCGGCGGCTGCTTCTCGGCAAAGGCCCGGGCACCCTCACCGGCGGGCAGGGCCGCAGCGGCGATGTATGAGTAGCGCAGCCCCCGCTCCATGTCCATGTCCATGGCGGCGTTAAAAGAGGCCTTGGCCATGGCCAGGGCCTGAGGGCGCATGGCGGCGAACTTGCGCGCCAGGGCCACGGCCCCCTCCACCAGCTTATCCGGGGGGAAGACATGGTTGGCCAGGCCGATACTCACCGCCTGCTGGCCGTTCAAAGGCTCGCCGGTGAACATTATCTCCTTGGCCCAGGACTTGCCCACGGTACGGGCCATCCGAGTGGATACCCCGGCACCGCCGATAGAGCCCAGGTTCTTGATGTGCAGGTCGCTCATCTGGGCGGTCTCCGAGGCCACCCGGATATCGCAGGCCAGGGCCAGCTCCATGCCCCCGGCGGTGCACACCCCGTCAACGGCGGCGATGGAGGGCTTGCCCATGGTATCCAGCCGGCTGCATACTCCGGCCAGCCGGGGCTCAAAGCCCCGGTCCATCATGGCCCGGACAAGGCCCGCCATACCCCCGGTGGAGTAGCGCTCTGACTGCTCTGATAGCTCCTTGAGGTCGGCACCGGCGGAGAAGCAGGGCCGGCCATCGGGGCGGGAGGCGCCGGTGAAGACCATCGCCCGCACCTCGTCGTCCTTCTCCACCTCGTCCAGCACCTGCCACAGCTCGTCCTGTAGCTGATTGGACAGGGCATTGAGGCGCTGAGGCCGGTTGAGGGTGATGAGGGCCACTCCGCCATCCAGCTTCTGGTAGATGAGACATTCATATGCCACGGTACATACCTCCTTCTCAAGCTGATGAAGACTAAGCTCGTTATACGGTTTTCCCCTGGCGGTGTCAACCGTGGCTTGGAGGTAATCGCCGACTATTTTCTTTCCCGCCCACCCCCCCCCGAGCTATATCCGGGGAGACTTCGTCCTGACCCTCACCGGGGGTTCCAAGGGGGCGCTGCCCCCTTGGCGCAGGTCTGGGGGACACCCCCAGGCCCCCGCTTGAGGGTGGGCGGGGCAAGCCCCGCCCCTACAGGATTCCGGCTCTAAGGAAGCGTAGCCGGGTAGGGGCGCCGCTTGCTGCGCCCGCCGAGTTACCGAGCAACAAATTGCCGGCAAACAGCAGCAGCTTGAGGGGGGAGGGGCGGTGGGTTACAATCGGAACACTATGAGGCCCAGACATGGCAGACTACAGGCCAACGGCGTCCGCCTCCACTACTTGGAGTGGGGGCCGGAGGCAGCCCCACCCTGGCTGCTGCTGCACGGCTTCACCGGCACCGCCCGCCAGTGGCAGCCGCTGGCCGAAACCTTCGGCCACCGCCACCGCCTGATAGCCCTGGACCAGCGGGGCCACGGCCTTAGCGGCTGGGCCCCGGGGGCCGCCTACAGCACCGATGACCATGTAGCGGACATAGTCTGTTTGGTGGAGCACCTGGGGCTGAAGCGCCTCCTGGTGGCCGGGCACTCCATGGGGGGCCGCAACGCCCTGCTGTACACTGTATACCGCCCGGAGGCGGTGTCCCGCCTGGTGGTGGTGGATGCCCGGCCGGGGCCGGACAGGGCCAGCTCCCGCGCCCTGGAGGCCATGGTGGCCGCCCTACCCCACAGCGTATCCTCCCTCAAGGAGGCCGCCGGGGCGGTGCGCAGCCACTTCCCCCGCCTGTCCCCCACCATGGCCCGCCACCTGGCCCGCTACCGCTGGAAGAGACTGGCCAACGGGGGGCTGGTACCCCACCACGACCCCGCCCTGGAGGAGGCCGCCCGGCGGGGCGGTTTCGCCCCGGAGGACCTGAGCCCGTTGCTGGGCCAGATAGCCTGCCCCACCCTGGTGGTGAGAGGGGGGGAGAGCGACATCCTCTCCCAACACGGGGCCCGATTGCTGGCCCGGTCCATACCCGGAGCCAGGTTGGTAGAGATAGCCGGGGCGGGCCACCTGGTGCCCTGGGAGCAGCCCGAGGCCTTTCACCGAGCGCTGGCCGGCTTTGTGGAGGCTGCCTGAGGCTTTAGCCCCCTGGCACAACCCCACCAGAAACCCGGGCTGTATGGCCGTAGACATTGACAGGTGCTGGGCGGGGAGTATCATTGAGCCTATGTCGAGCGGGTGGAAGGTGAGCGTTGGTTGAATCCTTCCAGGGCGGCCGCTGCCAGGTACTGAAGAAGCTGGGGGAGGGTGGCAAGGGCATCGTATTCCTGTGCCAGGACACCGTGCTGGACCGCAAGGTGGCCATCAAGCTCATCAAAGAAGAGACCCTTGACCCCGAGGGCCTGCTGCGCCTCCAGCGAGAGGTGCAGGCCATGGCCCGCCTGACGCACCCCAACGTGGTCACCATCCACGACATGGGCCAGGAAAACGGCCAGCACTACCTGCTGCTGGAGCTCATGGAGGGGGGTGATGTGGAGCACCTCATCGCCTCTTCCCCACAGAAGTGCCTG
>JAZGBK010000118.1:0-5623 GCA_036476365.1 Dehalococcoidia bacterium | reverse complement strand
GCGCCCTCTTCCTGGCCCGTGGTGGAGCCATAGATGCTGAATCGGCCCTGTTCCTGGTGGGCTGGCGTGCCCTGGACCCCCAGCAGGCCCTGGCCCTCACCTGCCTGGGGAGGGAGGTAACTATTCTGGAGATGCTCCCCGCGGTGGCCCGTGATGTAGGGGTCAGCCGCCGGGGCTTCCTGCGCCGCTTGCTGGAGGTCTCGGGCGTCAAGGTTGAGACCGGGGCCGAGGTGAAGGCCATCACCGCCCGCGGGGTGGACTATGTCAAGGATGGCCAGCAGGTCTTCGCAGAGGCGGATACCGTGGTCCTATCGGTGGGGGTCCGCTCCCAGAACCAGCTCTATGAGCAGCTTCTGGGCCGGGCGCCGGAGCTGCATCTGGTGGGGGACGCCAAGCAGCCCCGCAAGGCTATGGATGCCATCTACGAAGGGGCCATGGTGGGCCGCCAGGTCTAGCCAGGCCCCGCCTGGCAGTGGATGTGTTGGGGTTCAACCCGTAGGTCGTAGTAGTTTCCCACCTCCCCTCCCAAGGGGCATATTGGGGGGGCCAGAGGAAGTCGGGATCGCATAAAAAGGCGGGTGCGGTGGTGAATGGGGAAGGCCCCATCTGGGGGAGTGCTATGTTAAAGGGGCCTTTTTATGTTTGCGATGTTTGGACCTATTCCTGATGAGTTAATGTGCCGGAATGACTCCCCATTGATAGCATCCCAAGGGGGGGCATACCGCTTTTTCCTGTGGCATTATGGATTGCATTGATTATAGACTCTGTATCAGATAGCCATCTCTTAGCAACAAGGAGATTGCTTTGTTTTTCCCACCAAGTTTCAGGATATTTCACCCGCATTTCATCACGGACAGGTTGAGTACTTTTCTCAGAGACTTTCTCGGTCACGGCATGAGCCAATAGATTACGGAACTTCACGATTGCTTTGAAGGATTGAAATGGACGGCGTGAGAAATCGGGAACTAAGTTCACATGACAGCAAACGATTTTCAGCTTGCTCTGTATGCTAAGACCCTTTTTGATATCGTCATCCCAATACGGGAGCAGTTCACTACCAATATGATTAAGATACGCTTCAATGCAGAATGCCGAGAGTATGATTGAACTCATGCAGTTGTAAAACCTGCCCTCTTCGGTCCCTTCTGCTTGGTCCCATGCCCATGTGGCAGCACTGTAAAGGTATACATGAGTATGAACACTGCGTTCACTGGATACCGAGATTTTCTTTTTCCTCATTTTAGCCTGTTGCGAAACTCGTGGCTGTAAAAAGGTTGCTTTTTGAACATTCCGACGGGTTGTGTCTCTGTTTCTCCCGAGCACCTCCAGCCCACAGCTTTCGGCGAAATGGACTGGGGGTTAGGTGCCCTTCGTCCACCTGTAGGCTTCCGCTGCCCTTTGGCTTTGCTCTGAGGCTTGCTGGCCGTCCATGCGTTGGGTATCCGAGCGGCCAAGATATTTCTGGGTGGCCGACAGATTGGCATGGCCCATAAGTCAGCGGATATGAGGGCGCACACACCGCCGGGTTTCACCAGCGCTCGTACCTCAGCAGCTCGTTCAGCGGTCTGCGTTTCTTCTGTCCAAGTTGGTCAGCGGGATAGCCCAGGGGCGTGAATATGATGGGCTCCACATCATCAGGCAGGCCGAGCACCTCTCGGGCTGCGACCCGGTCAAAAGCACCCACCCAACATGTGCCCAGTCCCAGGTCCGTGGCCGCCAAAATCAGGTGGTCCATCGCAATAGCTACATCCACATCCAAATAACTCTTGCCGTCTCGGTGCACCCACGCTTGTGCCGGAATCCCACAGGCGCATACCAGGATGGGTGCTTCTACAAACCAGGCCCTGTCATAGATGCGCCGAAGCTCAACCTGTCTACCCTCAGTGTGGACCACTATGATTTGGAAAGGCTGCCTGTTCGCCGCAGTAGGCGCCAAACGCGCTGCCTCAAGCACCTGTTGCACCTTGTCGTCCTCTACGGGGTCTGGCCTGTATGCTCTAACGCTGTACCTGCTACTGATGAGTCCACCGAACTCCATCGACTCCTCCCGTTTTGCAGTCCTGAATGAGTTTTCCGTCTGAATTATCGCCTATTTCTGCTGAGTTCCACAAGCGCTATGTCGGCCAATGAGGACTCTTTGACGCCAGGGAGCTTGGAGGACTACACTTTGAATGAATTCTGCCGGGAGGAGCGCATGTCTGCTCGTAGGCCTACTGCCGAGGCGAGGTGGCTGCCGCCCCGGCCTTGGCCGCTACTGAGAAGAAGTGTGTGATGAACAGAGGGTCGCCTGTATCTCATCCAGGGAAAGTCATCCGCTTCGCAGATGTGCCCTCCCCGGGGGTGCCAGAAGGTATCGCCGTAAGCGGCGACGGCCAGATAGCCGTAGGCACTTTCTACCACGAAGGCCCGTCTCACATTTTCGTATTCGATGCGGAAGGTAAGGTCCTGAGGGATGTCACCATAAGAGACAAGGTCCCCTCTCCTCTGCTGGGCGTAATCTGGAAAGGGAACGACATCTATGCAGCGGATTTCGGAAACGGCCGTATTCTGCTTATCACCCCCGATGACAGGGTGACCGTCTTCGCCGAGCTTCCGCAGCTAACCCAGATGACACCCGGGCCAGCCGAGCAGCCCCCGGGGCCCAATGGGTTCGCCCTGGACAGGGTAGGCAACCTCTACGTCTCCGACTCCTTCCAGGGAGTAGTCTGGAAGATAGCTGCTGCGGGCCAGGTAAGCGTGTGGAAGCGAGATGTCGCACTCATCAGCACCAGGGAGCTGCCTTTTGGCGCTAATGGTATCACCTTCACCCCCGAGGGAAATGCCCTCCTGGTCGCCAACTCGGGCGAAGGCACCATCGCCAGGATAGCGGTCAGCGAAGACGGTAGTGCTGGCGCGGTGAGCATCTTCGCTGATGACATCACTGCCCCCGATGGCATCGCCTTTGGCCCTGATGGTAACCTCTGGGTGCTCAGCCCGGCCGCCGAAGATTATGCGGTGGCGGTTTTCTCCCCAACTGGGGAACGGTTGACCAGTGTAAGCACCGAAGGATTCAACGGGCCTACCAGTATAGACTTCCTGGGCGATACGCTGTTGGCAGTCAACCTGGGCTACTTCACCCAGGTGAAGGACTACTACATCGCTGCCCTGCCCATTGAGGCCGTTGTCCGAAACTGAGGGTTGCGGGCTGACCTGCTCCCCCCCAACCGGTCTAGTTGTGAAGTTAGGGTCAGAGTTGAAAAAGGGGGTGTGCAAACGAGTCAGCGCATATGTGAAGCGGATTGTTGAGCCGTTGGTGGTAAGCCTTCCACAACCACCGACAGCGTCGGCAGCGTGACACAGACCGGCAAGGCCTCGTCAAGCACACGGGCGGTATTCGGTAACTCAGATATCGGGTGCCAGGCTGCCTATGTTATCTGTTGTCAGGACGGGGTCGGGACACATTGACATTCATGGCTCGCCCCTTCACATCTTTCCCGTTGAGAGCGTCAATCGCAGCTTGGCCTTCAGAATCCGACGGCATTTCTACGAAGCCGAACCCTTTTGGCCGTCCACTGTCCCTATCCGTTATTAGCCTAACTGCTTCAACCTCTCCGAAAGCTGAAAACTCTTGGCGCAACTCATCCTCTGTGACCTCATACGACAAATTGCCAACATATATATTCATGGCGTCCCTCCTCCAATTATGACGTGCAGTCACCAATCGTGACCTGCCACCAGCAATTGTAGCACTTATCAAGTTTTAGAGTATCAGTCCGGCAGTGTTGCCTCAGGAGTTGGGGGCGGTAACCCAGAGAGGGAACCCCCAAGGGTGCCTTATCGGGTCGCCAAATAGCGCGCTGTGGCGTCTCCTGGTGATGAGGAAGTGGCCCCGTGGCGTCTAAGCAAGCGTGCATACCTGGGGCAGGGACTTGGGGCCCAGCACTTCGCTGCGGGAAAGGTGACGCCGGGGGCAAAGGGACCGGGACACTTTCTTCCGTGAATACGAGGTGGAGATGCGAGGGCAGGAAGAGAGACTGCGAGCCCTGGCCGCCAGAGCACAAATGGAGACGGCGACCCTACTCTCTGTGGCTGCCAGGACGAGGGACGCTGTCACCGCTCGGTGCTGAAGAGGCTGGTAGAGCAGTTCATGGCGTAGCCGCCGAGGGCGTCGCTGCCCCATTTCAAAGTCCGCAGTCAGCTACGAAGACCTGGTCTATGGTAGCCATAGCCTGCTCCCTCCGGACCCGGTTGGCCTCCACACAGGGATAACTATCCTCCAGGATGCGGGCCCTGTCCTTCCATAGCAAGTATTGTTTATACCTGTCCGGGTAGGTGATGCCCAGTGCCCGGCCCACCACGGTCAGGTAGTGCTCAATGGTGAAGGGATAATCATCCTGGTAGCCCGCATACATTCGCTGGCAGCCATGGTACAGGGTAGCGAAGACATCGGCCCCGGCTGCCGCTGCCTTACTGAAGAAGGGCTTGATGAGAGCCTCCCAGGCCTCCCGCCCCATCCGGTCGCGCTGGACCCCAGAGCAGTTGCGCCCCCAGGCGTCACTACTGCCTATCCCCACCAGTTCCACCCCGGGCACGGCGGCCAACAGAGCCCGGGCGGCAGCGGCCTGCCGCTCCGAATCTGGGGAGCCGGAGTGACAATGGAGGGCCACTTTGGTGGGGGGTTGGGGCGTGAAAGTGAGCTTGCCCCTGTTCTCCGCCAGGAATTCAGTCACATGGAGCAACCGAAAGGGCCCCGGGAGAGATAGGACATGCTTGTAGAAATGAAAGCACCCCGGGCACCACATGACCACCTGCTGGGGGTGAAACTGCTTAAGACGGGAGGCCAGCCTCTCCCCCTGGCGGCGGCCATCCTCTATTCCCCCCTCCCTCTCATAAGGTACGCCACAGCAAAAGGCGGCTCCGCCCAGGGCTATGAAGTCCTCACCCAGACAGCGGAAGAGGGCAGTCACCGTCTGGGCCAGATGGGGCGTCCGTAGAATGTTGCACCCCAGGTAGAGCACCGTTGCCCTGGGAGAGGGTTGAGCCTGCGGCTTTTCCAGCCACCCCTTTTCCTCAGGCCTCAGTAAAAGGCCCTGGAGGGTCTGGACTTCCCTAAACATGTGTACGGGATGCTTCAGCATAACTGTCCCTCCTCGGTGTTAGCCCCTAAAGATATTAAATCGCCTCCCCAGCACACGGGTAGCCATCGTCTTAGAATCTTATATCGCCCCAAGGCGTCAGTATGTGACCTTTGTCTCAGCGTCGGCACCAATCTCCTCTGACACAGCGGCCCAGTCTTGGCACATCCAAGGCGTAGCTATCCCGGTCTTGGGTCACGGCGTAGCGCCTGCGGGTGACCCGCTGGGGCACCTTAGCTGTCTCCGAGTATAGGTCGGGAAAGGTGTGCTGTCTAATCCAACACCGCAAAGTGGTGTTTCGCTCAACCCCCACTCATCGCCTGTAGGCGATGAGCAACACTCTCAGGTACATATCAGCCCTCGGGGTTAGCAATCCTCTATCTTCTCTTTACTTAACAGGGTTGCCGCATTAAGATAGTAGCAATCACACTACCTCCTTCTTAGGGCAAGACAGCGGTTCGGAGGGCACGGCTTTCAATGGGGAATCATAGATTCATAGACTCCCATGT
>JAZGBK010000117.1:0-3933 GCA_036476365.1 Dehalococcoidia bacterium | reverse complement strand
CGACCCCCTGGAGGCCATTTCCCGGCGCTACCTCAACAACTTCCCCTGCGCCCGCATGGTACCCTGCGACGAGCGTTTTAAGCAGGTGCTGGAGCTGGCCCGGGAGTACCGCGTAGAGGGGGTGGTGGGCCAGATAATCCGCTACTGTGTGCCCTACGCCCACGACCAGCCCTTGCTGCGGGAAAGGCTGGAGGCCATACATATCCCCGTCCTGGAGCTGGATACCGAGTACGGCATGTCAGGCTCCGGCCAGATACGGACCCGCGCCCAGGCCTTCTTGGAAATGCTCACGGCCAACAAGTAAGGGGCGGCCAAGCGGCCCTCCCACACCTGCGGGGGCTGCACTCCGGGGGGGCGGGGGGGCTTTTGTAAAACAGCGGAGGGACGACCGGTGAAAATTACCGTTCGGGATGACACCCGCTATCATCAGCTCATCAAGGGGCTGGATCTCATGGCCGAGCACCGCCGCCGCCACCCCACCACGGAAAGCGACGCCATGTACTACCGGCTGCTGGCCGACTACTTCCGTAATGCCCTGAACGCCGGGGAGGCGGGCAAGATGGTGGTGGCCAACACGGTGATGACCCCCAGCGAGCTGTTCTATGCCCTGGACATGGTCCCCCTCCACTTAGAGGGGCTGGCGGTCATCTCTGTGCCGGTGCTCAAGGACAGCGACCACATGTTCAGCCTGGCCAAGAGCTTCGGCCTGCCGCCGGAGGTATGCTCCGCCCACCGTACCCAGATAGGCATGTCCCTCCTGGGCGCCCTGCCCGCAGATGTGGTGGTCACCGGGCACAACATCTGCGATGGCAGCTACAAGAGCGGCGACCTGCTCCGTCACCTCTACGATATCCCCGGCTTTGTCGTGGACCGGCCCTACCGTTACAGCGATGCCGATGCCCAGTACTATGCCGGGGAGCTGGAGGAGCTGGTCCAGTTCCTGGAAGGGGTATCGGGCCACAAGATGGACTGGGGCCGCCTGGCCCAGTCCATGGAGTGTTCCCGCCGCATGATGGAGCTGCACCAGGAGATTTACCGCCTGCGCCGCTCGGTGCCCTGCCCCTCCCCCAACCGGCTGGGCACCCAGCTTCTGTTCCTCGGCTGGCTATATATGGGCACCCCCCAGGGGGTGGAGTTCTTTGAGACCGTCCTGGCCGAGCTTCAGGAGCGCCAGGCACGGGGACAGGGCTATGTGCCCCAGGAGCGCTTCCGCCTGCTCACCATCTTCCCCCCGCCCGGCCACAAGATGAAGCTGCTGGACTGGATGGAGCGGGAGCACGGGGCGGTGATGGTAGCCGACCCCTACTGCTCCCACTGGGGGCAGTTCGAGTGGGACGACTCCCGCCCCCTGGTCACCCTGGCCCGTAAGTGGATGGCCTCCCCTCTCAACCGCCAGATGCACGGCCCCGCCGAGCTGGGCTGGCTGCCGGATACGGTGGAGGACGCTCTGGCCTACAAGGTGCAGGGCGCTATCTACTGGGCCCACATCGGCTGCGCACAGGGCTGCGCCCTCATCAGAATCATCCGAGATGCCCTCCGGGAGAAGGCCGGCATACCCACCCTGGTGCTGGATATAGATGTGCTGGACCCCTCTTTCGTCTCCGAGGAAGAGCTCAAGGACAAGCTGGAGGGCTTTTTTGAGAGGCTGGAGGAGGAGCTCTGAAGGTAAAAGACTACGACACCCGGCGTTACCGGGAAGTGGTGGACACCCTGGAGCTTATCCTGCGCCACCGCCAGCGCAGCCCCACTACCAGGAGCGGCGAGCTCTACTATGAGATGCTGGTGGAATACTTCCGGCGTCCCCTGAGGGCGACGGAGGAGGGCACCCCCCTGGTGGCCCACACCGCCTATATACCCAGCGAAATCTTCTACGCCATGGACCTGGTGCCCCTGCACTTGGAGAGCTTCTCCATCATCTCCCCCGCGGTGCTGCACAACTTCGAGGAGATGTCCAGCGTGGCCAAGGGCTTCGGCCTCACCCCGGAGGTGTGCTCCGCCCACCGGGTCCAGGCCGCCTGGTTCGTCCAGGGGTGGCTACCCCGCCCCCAGGCGGTGGTGTGGAGCCAGCAGCTCTGCGATTCCATCAACCATTCCGGCGCCCTGCTCCAAGAGGCCTACGACCTCCCCGGCTATTTCCTGGACCGTCCCTACTACATAGGGGAGCGGGAGGTCCACTACTACGCACAGAACCTGGCCGAGATGGTGGAGTTCCTGGAGGGCACCACGGGGCACCGCCTGGACCAGGACCGGCTGTGTCAGTCCCTGGCCCACACCTACGAGATAGCCCAGGCGGAGCGGGAGATGTATGCCCTGTGCCGCCAGGTGCCCTGCCCCATGCCTAACCGGCTGGGGGACGAGCTGTTCAGCATCTGCAACTGGCTCTACCTGGGCACCCCCGAGGGGGTGGACTTCGCCCGGGCCGCCCTGGAAGAGGTGCGGGGCCGGGTGGGCCGGGGGGTAGTGCCCCAGGAAAACCATCGCCTCATCTCCCTGTACCCGCCGCCAGCCTTTAGCTGGAAGCTCATGGACTGGATAGAGCGGGAGCATGGGGCCACCATAGTGGCCCGCCCTTACTGTCTGCACTGGGCGCCCTGGGAGCCGGACTTCTCCCACCCCCTGGAGAGCCTGGCCCGCCGCTGCTTCGCCATCCCCATCAGCCGCCACTTTCACGCCCCAATGATGGAGGCCATGGTGCCCGATGCCGTGGAGGACGCCATAGCCCACCATGCCGATGGGGGCCTGTTCTTCGCCATGATTAACTGCCGCCAGGGGTGCGCTATGGTGCGCCCGGTGAAGGATGCCCTCCTCCAGCAGGCCGGCATCCCCACCGTGGTGGTGGATGTAGATGTGCTGGACCCCTCATTCGCCTCTGACGATGACATCAAGGATAAGCTGGAAAGCTTCTTCGAGGTACTGGCAGAGCGCAAGGAAAATGTTTTATAATATCTGGATTTGCAGTACCAAGGAGGTTGCCCTATGGCAGTAGCCGGGATAGATGTAGGTAGCCTGACCACCAAGGTGGTGATAATGGATGGTGAGCGCATCCTGGGCAAGTGTCTTGACCTTAGCTCCGAGGAGGTGGAGGTGAGCGCCCAGCGAGCGCTGGATGAGGCGCTGAAGCAGGCGGGGCTGAAGCGGGAGGACCTCACCGCCATCGTAGCCACAGGCTCCGCGCGGAAGTCCATCGGCTTTGCCACCAAGCAGAAGACCACCCTTTCCTGTCTAGCCAAAGGCATGAGCCTGCTCAACCCCTCGGTGCGCACCCTGTTTGATGTGGGGGCGGAGACCTCGTCGGTGCTGCGCCTCAGCCAGAAGGGGCTGGTGGAGGACTCGGTGGGCCACGACCGCTGTGCCTCGGGGACGGGGGTCTTTCTGCAGGCCATGGCCAAGCTGATGATGATGTCCCTGGAGGACTTCGCCAAGCTATCCCTCACCGCCCAGCGGAGGGCCGAGGTATCCACCATGTGTGCCATCTTCGCCGAGCAGGAAGTCATCTCCCATGTTCACCGGGTCCCCCCCACCCCCAAGAATGAAATCGTCGCCGGCATCCACGGCTCCATGGCGGTCCGGCTCACCGGCCTGGGCAAGCGCATCGGCATCAAGGGTGATGCCGCCCTCACCGGGGGCGTGGCCCGGAACCCGGGCTTCGCCCGGGCCCTGGAGGAAGAGATTGATATGCCGGTCATAATCTCTGAAGAGCCAGAGCTGGTAGCTGCCATAGGGGCTGCCCGCTCCGGCATGGACGAGAAGTAGGAGGTATCATGTACTTCGTCGGCATTGACATCGGTTCCCGGGGCGCTAAGGGGGCCATTATAGAGAGCACCAACGGTGAGGTGAAGCTGGCTACCTCCTTCATAGGCGATACCGGGCCGGATAGCATCGGCACCGCTCAGATGGTGTTTGACGGCATGGCCAAGGACCTGGGGATAGAGC
>JAZGBK010000116.1:0-2135 GCA_036476365.1 Dehalococcoidia bacterium | reverse complement strand
GGTGGGCTGGATTTCGTCCCGCACCAGAGTCATGTAGTCCACGCCCTCCGGGGTGCCCAGGAAGTTGCGCATAATGGACACTATGTGCTGGGGCTTCCGGTTGGTGACGGGGGAGGGGGTGGCCCCGCGCAGCTCATAAACCTCCCGGTGCAGCTCCACCATCTGCTGGGCGCGGCGTAGCGACTGCTCCAGGCGGCCCCAGTCCAGCTTGCGGCCGCTGGTCTCCTCCAGGAAGGTTACCATCTCTGCCAGTTCTCCGGAGAAGTACTGGATGTCCTTCTCCCCTACATAGTAGGGGGCATCTATGAAGAAACCGGGGATTCCCAGGGTTTGCATCATGGGGTCCACTGACTTCACATTGTTGTCGCAGGTCTGGTTGCACCACACCAGGGCGTCGGGGCGGGGTGCCCACCCGGTAGTGAATGAAGCGATGATGCAGCGGTGGACGGAGCATATCTCCGGGGCAAAGCCCATCCCCTTGGCCTGGCCGAAGGTCTCCTCGTAGCTCTTGCTGGTGACGGCCATGGTGACCGCCGCCCCCTCCAGGAACATGGGCACCATATCCAGGGCGTACATGAGCTCTGTGGGGACCTGGGTGGTGTGGCCTACTACCAGCTTCCCCTCTTCCCTGGCGCTGAGCACCCTGCCGTAGTAGAGGGCCATGAGCTCGTAGTACCGGGCATCGCTCTCCAGTCCGGGGCGGGAGCGGCGGTGCTGGGCTATAGACTCCAGGGTGTGGACCATGTCCTGGTAGCGTTGCGGGAAAGCCGTCTCTACTTGCATCAGGTTCTCCTCACTTCGTGTTTTGGGGGTATTATATACTATGCCGGGCACCCCTGGCGAGTACGGGGGGAATCTGTTACCAGCTTCGCTTGGCCCACCCGCTTAATGACCCTGGGGGACAATCTTGACACTGCCGACGGCGGGGATGTAGAGTGTCTGTGTTAAAGAAAGGGGGACGCTGCATGTCTGAGCTGCTGCTGGTGGAGAGACAGGGCCACATCTGCACCCTTACCATGAACCGTGCTGAGAAACACAACTCGGTTAACCCGGAGATGCTGCGGCTCATAGGGGACACCTTTGACTCGCTGAGAGATGACCCTGATGTAAGGGTGGTCGTCCTGCGGGGGGTGGGGGACAGGGCCTTCTCCTCCGGCTTTGACATCGGCCGCATTGACGAGCGGGAGGCCTCCGGCGGGGGCAGCCAGAGGGAGTTCTACTACGCTTCCGATGTCATCATTGACTTCCCGGTGCCGGTCATCGCCATGATTCACGGCATCTGTATGGGGGGTGGACTGGAGATTGCCCTTAGCTGCGACATGCGCATTGCCGACGAGGATGCCCGGCTGTGTATACCTCCTGCCAAACTGGGGGTGGTGTACCGCCCGGAGGGCATCCTGAAGTTCATCAACGCCATAGGTGCGGCCCATACCCGGGAGATGTTCTTTACCGCCCGGGTGTACAACGCCGCCCGCTCCTACGAGATGGGCCTGCTGGACTATGTGGTGCCCAAGGCGGAGCTGGAGTCCTTTACCTACTCCCTGGTAGGGGAGATTGCCAATAACGCACCCCTCTCGGTGAAAGGCATCAAGAGGGTGATAAACATAGCCCTCTCCCATCAGGCGCTGAGCGCCGAGGCTAAGGAGGAGGCCAAGGCCATCACCCGCCACGCCGCACAGAGCCAGGACATCAAGGAGGGCACCCGGGCCTTCATGGAGAAGCGCAAACCGCAGTTCCAGGGCCGTTGAATCAGCAAAAGCATCAGAAGAGGAGCTAAATGAAGCACACCAGAGTATGTGACATTCTAAGTATCCAGTACCCCATAGTCCAGGCCCCCATGGGCTGGATTTCGGGGGCGGAGCTGGTGGCGGCGGTGTCCAACGCCGGGGGCATGGGCACCATCGGCCCTGGGGTGGGCCAGGAGGCGGTGAGCCGTGACCCCGAGGTGGTGGGGGAGATACTGCGGCGGGAGATACGCAAGACCAAAGAGCTTACCTCCAAGCCCTTCGCCGTGAACTGCCCCATCGGTCGCCGGGGCAAAGAGGTGTGCGATAGGCGGGTGGAGGTGTGTATTGAAGAGGGGGTGAAGGTGGCGGTGGTGTCCATGGGCTCCCCCGAGGAGTACACCCGGCAGA
>JAZGBK010000115.1:0-4832 GCA_036476365.1 Dehalococcoidia bacterium | reverse complement strand
AGAAGGCCCTCTTCTCAAACCGGATTTCATCCTGGTATACCACACCGCCCTGGCTACCGTAGCCCTCTACTTCCAGGAAGAGGATGTTTTCCGGGGCACCTGTGGGCAGATAGTGGCCCGTAACTTTGTTGCGCACGGCCACCACAAGCTGGCCGCCCCGCTGCTCGATGCTCTCCACGGCGGCTACCCCCCGGTAGACCTCGGGGGCTGCCCGGGAGCCTTCAAAAGCATGATACACCTCCCCGGCGGGGTCCCTCATGTGACAGTCCACGCAACCTTTGCCCTCTTCGTGGGCGGCGCTCTGTAAGAATTCAGCGGGCGTAGATAGCATGGACGCCGTGTCGGTGCTTGAGCCGTGGCAAAGCAGGCACACATCCTTCACCACCTTCATGGTCTGGGCCGGTCCGTGGCACACCTCGCACGAAATGCCCTCGGCCACCAGTGGAGAGGGGCTGTGGCAGCCAAGGCACTGCTCCTTGGTCATCCCCCAGCTTAGCTGCTGGAACCGGTGCTCAAAGTTCGCCTCGGTAGTGGCTTTGGAATGCAACGACTGGCTCCACTGGCTGAACTCCCTCTGGTGGCAGGTGGCGCAGTAGGCCGCTCCCTGGTAAGTCCCCTCCCCAGCCACCAGGCGAGGTTCGTCTAACATTCCGCTGCTCATTCGCTTTACAAAGGTGGGCATACCCACAAAGTAGAGTAGAGCTACCACCACCGCCAGTGCCCCCAGCCCCAGGAGACCCCTGATAGCTATCTTGCTGGCCATAGCCACATACCCTCCATAGCAGAAAATCCCCTTAGCAGTGGCAGTCTCCCTTGCTATTATTGGCTTCGCCGGGGGATTCCCCTATCTCGGCCAGGGTTACCGCCAGGTCGTGGGTCATCTTGGATGCCCGGCCTTTAATCTCTTCGGCCAGGGCCAGGGTAGCCCCGATTTCCTCCTCCAGGACCCCCTGCCTCAGCGCCGCCGGTATGAGGTAGCGCAGGCAGGGATGGCAGTTCGCACTGGCAGCGGCAGCGATGGCCACCAGGGAGCGGGTGTTGGGGGCCAGGATGTCTGAGGCTACCCCCTCCGATTGGACCAGGTTTCCCGTCTCTTCCATAACAAACTCCTTTTTGGCCTTTCGTTAATAAAAGACGGTGAAACGGCGGAAAAGGTTACACTTCTTGGCTCAACAGGCGGCTTTCAGTGAGGGGGAATACCTTTCGCGGGGGGCTATTTACTACTATTTACTAACAGATGCAGTCGGCATTTTCCGAGGGACAGCAGACGGAAGCGTCGTGCCCCGCAGGTGGACTATTCCCTGGCCGGCAGGAGAGGGGCTGGCAGGAGAGGTCACCCTCCTCGTTGTAGAACTGCTCGCACTCCTGGCTGCACAGGGCGGCCATCCTCTTGCGCGCCCGGTGAAGGCGGACTTTGGTAGCCGCCACCGAGGAGCCGCTGATTTCAGCCACCTGTTCTACGGGCAGCCCCTCCAGGTCGTGAAGCACCAGCGTCACCCGGTACTGTTCGGGCAGGCGCTCCGCATACTGGCGCACGCAACTGGTAGTCTCGCTGCGGTCCAGGGAGAGGGAGGGAGCATCTTTACTGGCAAGCGTCGCCTCGGCCTGTGCCAAATCTACACGCCTATAGCCCCGGGCCTGCTTGTAGGCAGGTTGGCGCAGGCGGTCCAGGGCCACCGTGGTGGCGATACGGTAAATCCAGGAAGCGACTTTGCTTTCATCCTTGAGGGCGGGTAGCTTCCGGTGCACCTTGATGAAGGTCTCCTGGGTGAGGTCTTCGGCTTCTTCGGGGTCCTCCACCAGGCGCAAGATGACCCGGTAGACCTTCTTTCCAAATTGCTCAAACAGAGCAGCGGCTTCCATAACCTTCCCCCATCCCTGGTAGCTATATACGCTACGGCGGGCATGAAGTCAAGGGTGCAGCCCGGGGACATGGCGGACCCGCTTCTCGCCCTCCTGATGCCCTTTGTTGAGAGGAAGTTACAACTGGTTTATACTTACTATAATTGGGTAATTGCATCCGTAAGGGGTTTAGTTGCGCCAGGAGAGAAAAGACTACTACGCCGTGCTGGGAGTCCCCCAGGGAGCCAGCGAGGAGGATATAAAGAAGGCTTACCGCAAGCTGGCCTTCCAGTACCATCCTGACCTCAACAGTGACCCCGGAGCCTCCGAGCACTTCAAGGAGATAAACCAGGCCTACGAGGTGCTCTCCGACACCGAGAAAAGGGCCAACTACGAGCGCTGGGGACGGGCTGATGCCGGTTGGGGCCGGGGATTTGAGGGCTTCGGCTTCGGCGGCTTGGGTGACCTGTTCGACGCTTTCTTTGGCGGCACTACCACGGCTACCCGCCGGACCGCCCAGAGGGGAGCGGACATCCACGCCCAGCTCACCCTTACCTTTGAGGAGGCGGTGCTGGGCACGGAGCACGAGGTTGAGGTAGAGCGGGTGGAGAACTGCTCTCAGTGCTATGGCTCCGGCAGCCCCCCCGGCAACCCGCCCACCCGCTGCCCTGCATGTAACGGCACCGGCCAGGTACGCCAGGCACAGCAGGGCCTCTTCGGCCGCTTTGTCAGCGTCTCCACATGCGAGCGCTGTGGCGGAGAGGGGCATGTGGTGGTGAACCCCTGCCCCCAGTGCGCCGGCACCGGCAAGGAGAAGGTAAGGCGGCACCTGATGGTGGAGGTGCCCGCCGGGGTGGAGGACGGCACCCAGCTCCGCCTCAGCGGCGAGGGACACAGCGGCAGCCACGGCGGCCCTCAGGGCAACCTGTACATCATGCTCCTGGTGCAGCCCCACCCCCTATTCCAGCGGGAGGGGGACGACCTGATATACCCGCTGCCCCTCAACTTCGCCCAGGCAGCCCTGGGCCTCAAGGTCCAGGTGCCCACTCTGGACGGCAACCAGGCGCTCAAGATACCCCCGGGCACCCAGTCCGGCACGGAGTTCGTGTTCAAGGGCAAGGGGGTGCCGCGGCTCCACGGCCGGGGCCAGGGCGACCTGGTGGTCCAGGTCTCCGTGGTCACCCCCAAGTCCGTCACCAAAGAGCAGCGCCGCCTGCTGAAGGAGCTGGGCGATACCCTGGGCACGCCGGAAGTCCCTCCGGAGGAGGAGTAGGCCCCGGTGGGCCAGTGGTGGGAGGTATCAGTGGGGGTGGATGAGGGGGAGTCCGTCGGGGTGGCGGCCCTCCTCCAGGACCGTGCTCCCGGCGGCGCCGTGATAGAGGAGACCACCGCTGGCAGCGTGGTCCGGGCCTATTTCCCCCGGGACTCCTCCTCTGCACCGGCCCACCTCCGGTGGCCCGCCCTCCAGGAGCTGGCCCGGGCCTTCCCCCACCTTAAGCCCCGGGAGAGGCCCCTGGCGGAGGAGGAGTGGACCCAGGGATGGAAGAGCTTCTTCTCCCCCCTGCTGGTGGGCCAGCGGCTGCTGGTAAAGCCCCCCTGGGAGCGGCGACGGCCGCCCCCGGGCAGGGTGGCGGTGGTCATCGACCCCGGCCTCGCCTTCGGCACCGGCCACCACACCACCACCCAGATGTGCCTGGAGGCGGAGGAGCGCTACCTGGAGCCGGGCATGAGGGTGCTGGACCTGGGCACCGGCTCCGGCATCCTGGCCATCGCCGCCGCCCGGCTGGGGGCGGGGAGGGTAGTGGCCCTGGATACGGACCCGGTGGCGGTGAAGGCCGCCCGCAGCAACGCCCGGGCCAACCGGGTGCTGGGCCGGGTCTCGGTGCGCACCGGCAGCCTGGAGGGCCGGCTGAGGCCCTTTGACCTGCTCCTGGCCAACATCAGCAGCCAGGCCATCATAGGGCTGGCCCGCCCCCTGAGCCGGGCCGCCCGCCCGGGGGCGGTGCTGGCGGCCGGCGGCTTCCTCTCCGAAAGCCTTAGTGCCGTGGAGCAGGCGCTGAAGGGGGTCGGCTGGCACCCTATGGATGTCATGGCCGCCGGGGATGACTGGCGCACCGTGGTGGCCCGCAGGGAGTAGCCGAATGCACCGTTTCTTCGTCTCAGAGGACTCCATCCGCGGGGATAAGGTATCCCTGGAGGCCCGGGTGGCCCGCCAGCTCCGGGATGTGCTGCGTGCCCGCCAGGGCACCCGCATCATCCTGCTGGACAACAGCGGCTATGAGTACGAGGTGGAGATATCCTGGGTGGGCAAGGACGGCGGCGAGGGCACGGTGAAGGAGGCCCGCCCCGCCCCCGGCGAGCCCCGCACCCAGGTCCACCTCTACCAGTCCATACTGAAGGGGGACAAGTTTGAGCTCGTCCTCCAGAAGGGCACCGAGGTGGGCATCAGCGCCTTCTACCCCGTCTTCTCCCTGCGCTCGGTGGTCACCGATGTGCGGCCCAACAAGCAGGAGCGCTGGGTACGGGTGCTCACCGAGGCCGCTGAGCAAGCGGGCCGGGGCCGCCTGCCCCTGCTATCTGACCCCGTCGTTTTCGCCGATGCCTGCGATGGGCTGGAGGGGCTGTCCCTGCTGCCCTATGAGGGGGAGAAGACCCGGGGGCTCAGAGAAGCGCTCCGGGGGGGAAATAGCATCGGCCGTGTAAACCTGTTCATCGGCCCCGAAGGCGGCTTTGAGGAGCAGGAAATAGAGCTCGCCCGCAGCCAGGGCATCACCCCCGTCTCCCTGGGCCCCCGCACCCTACGGGCCGAGACCGCTGGTCTGGTAGCGGCCACAGCCATCCTCTACGAGCTGGGAGAGCTGGGGCCTCAAGAATAATCAGGGGAGGTAGCTATGAACGGAAGACTGGCCGTATTCACCGAGCCGGGCAAGCCCTTTGAGATTCAGGAGTTCCCCCTGCCCGACCTGGGACCGGGGGCCATCCTGGTGAAG
>JAZGBK010000114.1:0-7638 GCA_036476365.1 Dehalococcoidia bacterium | reverse complement strand
CGGCCCCAGCCGGGCGGTGCGCACCACTTTCGTTAACCTGTACCAGAAGGGCCTCATCTACCGGGGGGAGCGCATCACCAACTGGTGCCCCCGCTGTATGACCGCTCTCTCCGACCTGGAGGTGGAGCACCAGGACACCCAGGGACACCTGTGGTATATACACTACCCCCTGGCCAGCGGCCAGGGACACATCACCGTGGCTACCACTCGACCCGAGACCCTGATGGGGGACACCGGCGTGGCCGTCAGCCCGGAGGATAGCCGCTACCGGCACCTGCTGGGCCAGGAGGCGGTGCTGCCGGTGGTGGGCCGCCGTATCCCCATCGTGGCTGACGAGCTCATAGACCCCGCCTTCGGCACCGGAGCCCTCAAGGTAACCCCCGCCCATGACCCCACCGACTTTGAAATCGGCCAGCGCCACGGCCTGGAGCTAATCAACATCTTCAACGCCGATGGCACCCTGAACGAAAACGCCGGGCCCTATGCCGGGCAGGACCGCTACCAGGCCCGGGACGGGGTAGTGCGCCAGCTTGAGGCGGAGGGGTTGCTGGAGAAAGTGGAGCCCCATGCCCACGCCGTGGGCCACTGTCAGCGATGCCGCACCCCGGTGGAGCCCTGGGCCAGCCGGCAGTGGTTCGTCAGCATGGACTCCCTCGCCCGCCGGGCCATAGAGGCGGTGCGGCAAGGCCAGATAGCCTTCGTCCCCGAGCGGTTCACCCGAGTGTACTTCAACTGGCTGGAGAACATCCGGGACTGGTGCATCAGCCGCCAGCTCTGGTGGGGACACCGCATCCCGGTGTGGTACTGCCGGGGCTGCGACCACCTCACCGTGGTCGTGGAGGACCCCGAGAGGTGCGCCGGCTGCGGCTCCACCGACATTTACCAGGACCCCGATGTGCTGGACACCTGGTTCAGCTCCGGCCTGTGGCCCCACTCCACCCTGGGCTGGCCCCAGGATGCCGAGGACCTCGGCTACTTCTACCCCGGCACAGTGATGGAGACGGGCTACGACATCCTCTTTTTCTGGGTCGCCCGCATGATAATGATGGGCCTGGAGAACACCGGCCAGGTCCCTTTCCGCCAGGTTTATCTCCACGGCATGGTGCGGGACGAGTACGGGGAGAAGATGAGCAAGGTCAGGGGGAATGTGCTCAACCCCCTGGAGCTGATTGACCAGTATGGCTGCGATGCCCTGCGTTTCGCCCTGTCCACCGGCACCACCCCCGGCAACGATACCCGCCTCAGCCACCAGAAGCTGGAGGCGGGGCGCAACTTTGCCAACAAGCTGTGGAACGCCGGCCGCCTGGTGCTCTCCTCACTCGACCAGAAGCACCCCGACACCCCTACCGGGGCCCCCGCCGTGGAGGAACGCTGGCTGCTCAGCCGCCTAAGCCGTACCGTGGCCGAGGTGGAGCGCCTGATGGATGAGTTCCAGCTTGGGGAAGCGGAGCGCACCATCCACGACTTCTTCTGGGGGGAGTTCTGCGACTGGTACCTGGAGCTGGCCAAGCTGAGGCTGCGCCGGGGGGATACCTCGCCCCTGCCGGTGATGGTGGAGGGGCTGGACACCAGCCTGCGCCTGCTCCACCCCTTCATGCCCTTTGTTACCGAGGAAATCTGGCAGCACCTGCGCCCCCACCTCTCGGAGCCGCCGGAGTCCCTTATGATAGCCCAATATCCCACTCCCAGGCCGGAGGCCGTTGACCCGGGGGCCGAGGCGGAGATGGGCCTGGTGACGGAGCTGGTGAGGGCCATCCGCCAGGTGCGCACCGAGCTCCGCCTGCGGCCGGACCAGTGGACCGAGGTGGAGGTTCATGCTGGGGCCAACGCCCCCGCCCTCTCCGGCCACAGCGAGGCCATAGAGGCCCTGGCCAGGGTCAGGCCTCTTACCGTGGTGAATACCCCGCTGAATAGCCGCCCCGCCCACGGAGTCGTCCTGGTGCTGGGTGGGGCGGAGGTGGTGCTGCCCCTGGAAGGGGTGGACCTGGCGGCAGAGCGGCAGCGTTTGGAGGGCGAAATGAAGGAGGCCCAGGGCGAAATCGCCCGCCTCCAGGCCCTGATGAGCAAGGACTCCTTCCGCTCCCGGGCACCCCAGGAGGTGGTGGAGCGGGAGGAGCAGCGCCTCAGCGGCCAGCAGGAGAAGCAGGAACGGCTCACCCGCACCCTGGGGCTACTGGGAGGCCCTTAGCCCTATATCGGCAGGTCTCCCCGCTGGCGGTGGAGGTAGAGCAGGCCCTTGCGGGTGTCGCTGGCCACTTTGTCCGGCTCCGAGTGCTTCACCCGGTACTTGAACAGATAGTAGGTGAACTCCTTGAGTTCATCCAGCCCCATGACCGGCTCCTGAAGGTAGCCCCGCTCCCGGCGGAAGCGTTCAAGAAGGGTGGAGTGGGAGGCATCGTAGATGCGCTGGCACACCTCGTCCATCAGTCCCGGCTCCTCCAGCAGGCCCACCCCGCGCCGCTCCTTGCGCACCTCATCCTCCACCACCCCCATGAGAGCCTCCTCCACTACCACCCCATAGAAGAAGTTGAGGTAGGCCCGGTGTTTGTCAGCACCTATCAGGCGGCGGAACTGCCGGCGGTCAGTCTCCTCCGGTGGCCTGGCGTCGCAGAGCAGCGCTTCCACTTCTTCCGAGGGGACCAGGCCGTCCACCTCGGCGCACAGCCGCTGGGCCAGGAGCAGCCAGTCAAAGGCCTCGCCGCCCACCAGGTAGTGGTAGCTCCTGCCGTCCACCTCCTCCTCGGCCTGGTCCCATATGGCGATGGCCTCCAGCAAGCAGGGATACCAGGGCTTGCCCGCCTTCAGGCACTCCCTGAAGCGCTCCAGGGCCTCCGGCTCCCGGTGGGGGGTGGCTTCAGCCATGACCGTCCCTCAAGGAGGCCAGCACATCGGCGGCGGGGCGGGTGTTGAGGATGTCCCCCGCCCGGCACCACGCCCGCCGGGCCACCCCCACCCCGTAGCGCACCAGCCCCAGGTGCGAGGGGGCGTGGGCATCGGTGGAGACGACCAGCTTCACCCTTAGCTCCCGGGCCAGGAAGGCATGGGTGTCTTTGAGGTCCATCCGGGCCGGGTTGGCGTTAATCTCCACCGCCTTGTCGAGGGCAGCGGCGGCCTTGAGGTCACCGCCCTCTTCCAGGTAGGACGCAACCTCTCGGGGCAGGTAGTCAATGGTACGGGCCGCCTTGTGATAGGCCCGGATTTTAAAAGGGTTCTCCCCCTTCATCTCCAGAAGGTCGGCGATGTCCTGAAATACCCTGGCAATCTCCGCATTATGCATCCCACTACCCCACCCTATTTTATCCCCACTGGGGCCTCCGGTGCCAATGGTGCCTGCCCAAGACCGTTTAGCAAGCATCGTTTTTCCCACCCGCCCACTCGAGAATTGTATCTGGGGGGCTCCGCCCCCCCAGGCCCCCGGGGGGTACGCTCCTGTAATTATTTACGGGGTGGGCGGGCCGCTATGCCCCGTGGCACCTTTTGTATTTCTTGCCGGAGCCGCAGGGACAGGGGTCGTTGCGGCCCACCCGCTGGCCGGCGGGCACCGCCTGGCGGGCCTGGGGGCGGGGCCGCTCCTCGGCCAGGCGCACCCGGAAGATAGTGCGCACTACATCGTAGCGGATGCCGGAGAGGAGGCTCTGGAACATCTGGTGGCCCTCCTTCTTGTAGGCAATCAGCGGGTCGGCATGGCCTACCGCCCTGAGGCCGATACCCTGGCGTATGTGCTCCATGCGTGTAAGGTGCTCCGTCCACAACATGTCTATGGTGCGCAGCACCACCATCCTCTCCACTGCCCGTATGCCCTCTTCGCCCAGCTCTGCCTCCCGCTCCCCGTAGAGGCGCTGGGCATAGTCCAGAAGCTGCTGTCCCACCTCCCGGGGGGAAACGCCGTCCAGGTTTAGCTGGGGTGCCTGGGGAAAGAAATGGGATAGCTCCTGGGAGAGCCCCTCGGCATCCCATCCGGTGCCGTGTTCGTCCGGCAGATAGGTATCCACCAGCCGGTCTATCTCCTCCCGTGTCATCTCCTGGATGCTGGTCCCGATGTCGGTGCCTTCAATGACCTTGCGCCGCTCCTGATAGATAATCTCCCGCTGTGTGTTCAGTACATCGTCGTAGTCCAGGAGGTGTTTGCGGATGTCAAAGTTATGGGCCTCCATCTTCATCTGGGCGTTCTCAAACACCTTGCCCACCATGGAGGACTCCAGGGGGGTATCTTCCCCCAGGCCCACCCAGTCCATCACCTTGCCCAGCCGTCCCCCTCCGAAACGGCGGATGAGGTCATCCTCCACGGATATGAAGAACTGGGAGACGCCGGCGTCCCCCTGGCGGCCGGAGCGTCCCCGTAGTTGGTTGTCTATGCGCCGTGCCTCATGGCGCTCAGTGCCCAGCACGAACAGGCCACCCTTACCGGGCACCCCCTCCCCCAGCACGATATCCACACCCCGCCCCGCCATATTGGTGGCCACCGTCACCGCCTGGGGCTGGCCCGCCTGGGAGATGATGGCCGCCTCCCTCTCGTGCTGCTTGGCGTTGAGCATATTGTGAGGGATGCCACGCCGCTTGAAAATCTCGCTGAGGCGCTCGTTGTTCTCAATAGAGCTGGTGCCCACCAGCACCGGCCTGCCTTCCTGATGGAGACGGGCCACCTCCTCCGCTACCGCCCGGTATTTGGCCTCCTCGGAGCGGTACACCCTGTCCGGCAGGTTCTGGCGCACCATAGGCATATGGGTGGGGACGGCCACCACATCCAGTTTGTATATCTTATGGAACTCCTCAGCCTCGGTAGCGGCGGTGCCCGTCATTCCAGCCAGCTTGCGGTACATGCGGAAGTAGTTCTGATAGGTGACGGAAGCCATGGTCACCGTCTCCCGCTGCACCTTCAGCCCCTCCTGGGCCTCTATGGCCTGGTGCAGCCCCTCAGAGTAACGGCGTCCCGACATGAGACGGCCGGTGAACTCGTCCACGATAATGACCTGGCCGTCCTTGACCACATAGTCCCGGTCCCGGCGGAAGAGGGCCCGGGCCTTGAGGGCCGCCTCCAGGAAGAAGAGCAGCGAGTAGTTGGCGGGGTCATACAGGCTGGCCGACTTGAGCTGACCTTCACCCCGCAGCCACTGCTCCACCCGGGTCAGGCCCACATCGGTGGCGGTCACCGACCGGTACTTCTCGTCAACCTGATAGTCCTCGCCGGGCTGGAGGCGGGCTACCAGTCGGGCGAAGGCATGGTACCTATCGGTGGGCTCCTGGGCAGGGCCACTGATGATAAGGGGGGTGCGGGCCTCATCTATGAGCACATAGTCCACCTCGTCCACGATGGCGTAGTTAAGGGGGCGCTGCACCATTTGTGAGAGGTCCAGGGCCATGTTGTCCCGCAGGTAATCAAAGCCGAACTCGTAGTTGGTGCCGTAGGTTATGTCGGCCTGGTAGGCTTCCTGGCGGGGACTGGGGTGGAGGTGGGGCCACCGGGAGTCCTGGGAGGTCTCTCCCGGGTCAAAGGCTAAGCTGGCATCCTGGTAGATACACGCTGCCTTCAGTCCCAGGGCATGGTACACCGGCCCCATCCAGTGGGTGTCCCGCCGGGCCAGATAGTCGTTGACGGTGACCAGATGGGCCCCATCACCGCTGAGGGCATTGAGGTACAGGGGCAGAGTGGCTACCAGGGTCTTGCCCTCGCCGGTCTTCATCTCGGCGATCTGGCCCCGGTGGAGGACCATGCCCCCCATGAGCTGCACATCGTAGAGGCGCAGCCCGATGGTGCGCCGGGCGGCCTCCCGTACCACAGCGAAGGCATCAGGAAGGACATCGTCCAGAGGCTCCCCCTGGCTAAGCTGGCTGCGGAAGCCGTCCGTCCTGGCCCTTAGCTCGGTATCGCTGAGGCGCTCTGTATCCGGCTCCAGGGCGTTGATGCGCTCCACATAGGGGTAGAGACGCTTCAGCTCCCTTTCGTTGGAGTCAAGCAGACTCCCCAGCCACTTCATTCCCATAATTGTTTGTCCTCTGAAACAGCTCCCCTACCGAGCTCCCGGTATGGATGCGGGAAATGGCCTCTGCCAGCAGCGGGGCAATGGAGAGTACGGTGACCTTTCCCGTCTTCTTGTCCGGTGGTACAGGTATAGTGTCGGTGACCGCCAACTCCCTTATGGGGCTTTCGGCAATGCGGCTGGAGGCGGGGCCGGAGAACACGGGGTGGGTGCAGCAGGAGTAAATCTCCGTTGCTCCCTCCCGCTCCAAGGCAGTGGTAGCCTGCACCAGGGAGGCAGCGGTGTCCACCTCGTCGTCAAAGGTGATGGCCTGCATGCCCCTCACCTCACCGATGAGGTTGAAGGCCTCAACCCCGGCGGTGGTGGCATCCCGGCGTTTCTCCATGATGGCCAGGGGGGCCTCCATCAGGGTGGCGAAGTCCCTGGCCTTTTTGGAGATGCCCACATCGGTGGCCACCACTACCACATCGGAGAGCCGCTTGCGCCGGAAGTGGCCACTCAGGATGAACATGGCGGTGAGCTCGTCCACCGGGATGTTGAAGAAGCCCTGAATTTGTCCGGCGTGGAGGTCCATAGTCAGCACACGGTGGGCCCCAGCCACAGTGATAAGGTCGGCTATCAGCCGGGCGGTGATGGGCACCCGGGGCTGGTCCTTCTTGTCGGTGCGGCCATAGCCGTAGTACGGCACTACGGCAGTGACGCGGTCGGCCGAGGCTCGGCGGAAGGCATCCAGCATTATGAGCAGCTCCACCAGGTTCTGGCTCACCGGTGAGCATATGGGCTGGATGATAAACACATCCCCGGAGCGCACATTCTCCAGGATACGGACAAAGATGTTCTCGTTGGGGAACTGGAACACATCCGCCTGCCCCGTGGGGATGCCCAGGTGCTGGCACACCGCCCGGGCCAGCTCCGGATGGGCATTGCCGGTGAACACCTTGAGGTCGTTCAACTGAGGAACCCTCCTGTCTGGACTGCTCTTATCACAGGGGCATATTCCCGTGCTTTTTCCAGGGCAGGTCTACCTTCTTATTCTCCAGCGCCTTCAAAGCCTGCACAACACGCCATCGGGTATCTTTGGGGTCAATGATGTCGTCCACATGCTGGTTGGAGGCAGGGTACATTATGTCCATGTAGGTACTGCGGAACTCCTCCTCCAGTTTCTTCCGCTCCGCTTGCGGGTCGGCAGCCTGGGCAAGCTCCTTACGGAAGACAACATTGACCACCCCTGCGGCAGCCACCAGGCCAATCTCGGCGGTGGGCCAGGCGTAGACCACATCCGACTTCAGGTACTTGGAGCCCATGGCGATGAAGGCCCCGGCATAGGCCCAGCCGATGTTGATGGTAACCCTGGGCACGGTGGCCTCGGAGGTGGCATAGAGCAGGGTGGCGCCCCGGTATATCATGCCCTCTCGCTCCTGCTCCGAGCCTACCAGGTATGCCGGGGTCGCCACCAGGTACAACAGTGGTATGTTGAAAGCATCGCAGAAGCGGATGAAGCGAGCGGCCTTTTCCGCCGCCTTGGTGGTGATGGAGCCCGCTAGGTGCAGGGGGTTGTTGGCCACGATGCCCACGGAGTAGCCGCTGAAGCGGGCGAAGCCCACTATCATATTAGGGTAATAGTCCTTGTGGATCTCGAAGAACTGGCCCTGGTCCACGA
>JAZGBK010000113.1:0-3669 GCA_036476365.1 Dehalococcoidia bacterium | reverse complement strand
TCCCAGGCGCTGGACCAGGACCCCGCCATAAAAGCCGTGCTCATGGTCCACAACGAGACCTCCACCGGCGTCACCAACCCCCTGGCCCGGCTCTGCGAGGTGGTCAGGGGCTTTGACAAGCTGCTGGTGGTTGACGGCATCTCCAGCCTGGGCTCCCTGGAGTTCCAGGTGGACGACTGGGGCATAGATGTGGCCATTACCGCCTCCCAGAAGGGGTGGATGGCCCCGCCGGGCCTGGCCATGCTCAGCTTCAGCCCCCGGGCCTGGGAGGCCCACGCTGCGGCCACTATGCCCCGCTTCTACTGGGATGTGGAGATGGCCCGCCGCTCCCTGGAAAAGGGCCAGACCCCCTTCACCCCGGCGGTATCCACCTTCTACGCCATGCTGGCCTCACTGGAGCTCATGGCCGAGGAGGGGCAGCAGCGCATCATAGACCGCCACCGGCAGGTGGCCGATACCGTCCGCCGGGGGGTGAAAGGGCTGGGCCTCTCCCTGCTGCCGCCGGAGGAGTCCGCCTCCAACACCGTCAGCGCCATACGGGTCCCCGAGGGTGTGGAGGCCAAGCAGCTGCTGGGGCTGCTGGCCCAGCAGGGCATCGTCCTCAGCGGCGGCCAGGGGCAGATGGAGGGCCGCATCTTCCGCATAGGCCACCTGGGCTGGGTGACCGTGGAGGATGTACAGGTGGTGCTCAGCGCCCTGGAGGCCGCCCTGCCCCAGGCCGGGTTCGTGGGGGCGGCCCGCTGAAGTAGATGGACAAAGCTCGGGTACTGGTAGCGGAACCGCTGGCCCCGGAGGGGGTGGACATCCTCCGGGAGCAGACCCAGGTGGACGAGCACCTGGACCTGGACCGTGCCCGCCTCCTGGAGGCTGTACCTGAGTACGACGCCCTTATCGTGCGCAGCCAGACCCGGGTGGACGCCGAGCTCATCAAGGCCGGCACCAAGCTACAGGTCATTGCCCGGGCGGGGGCCGGGGTGGACAACATAGATGTGGAGGCGGCCACCCGGCGGGGAATCGTGGTGGTCAATGCCCCCACGGCCAATGTTATCTCCGCCGCCGAGCACGCTATGGCCCTGATGATGGCCCTGGCCCGTCACATACCTCAGGCCCATAGCCTGCTCCAGGAAGGGGTGTGGCGGCGTACCGACTTCATAGGGGTGGAGCTGAGGAACAAGACCCTGGGCCTCGTCGGCCTGGGGAATGTAGGCTCGGCGGTGGCGCGCCGGGCACAGGGGTTTGACATCAATGTTATCGTCTACGACCCCTATGTCTCCCATGAATACTGCCGTCACCTGGGGGTGCAACTGGTCTCCCTGGACGAACTTCTGCGCACCTCAGACTTCATCTCCCTGCATGTGCCCCTGACCGACTCCACCCGCGGCCTGATAGGGGCCAAGGAGCTGGCCAAGGTCAAGCCCACGGTGCGTATCATCAACACCGCCCGGGGCGGCCTCCTGGACGAGAAGGCCCTCTACCAGGCCCTGGAGGCGGGCACGGTGGCCGGGGCGGCGGTGGATGTGTTTACCGTAGAGCCTGCGGGGGACAACATCCTGTGCCGGAGCCCCAAGGTCATCGTCACCCCGCACATCGCCGGCTCCACCGCCGAGGCCCAGGCCGAAATCGGCCGTGACATCGCCCACCAGGTGATATCCGTGCTCCAGGGCAAGCCCACACCCTACGCCGTTAACGCCCCCTACATACCGGTTGAGCTCCAGGACATCCTCTCCCCCTTCCTGCCCCTGGTCCACGCCATGGGCCACCTCATGGCCCAGCTGGCCGAAGGCGTGACCGGCGACATTCGCATCAGCTATCAGGGAGAAATCAGCAACTACGATACCCGGGCCATCAAGGCCACCATCCTCCAGGGACTGCTGGAGGAGGTGAGTGTGGAGCGGGTAAACCTGGTCAACGCCGACCAGGTGGCCCAGCGCCGCCGGCTGCGCATCACCGAGCAGAAGACCGCCGTCTCCGAGGTCTATCCCAGCCTCATCACCCTGGAGGTGGCTACCGGCTCCGGCCCGCTCAGCGTCTCCGGCACCTCCATCCAGGGGGAGCCCCATATCGTGTGGCTCAACGAGTTCAGGATAGATGTCATACCTACCGGGGGCTACTTTCTCTTCAGTGAGCACCTGGACAGGCCGGGCATGATTGGTGCCGTGGGCACCATCTGTGGGGAGCACGATATCAATATCCACTCCCTCCACTTCGGCCGGGTGCGGCCCAGGGGCCTGGCCCTCATGGTGCTGGGGGTGGACGAGGCCATACCCGACGAGGTGGTGCAGAAAATCCTGGCCCTCCCCGATATCTCTTCGGCCAAAGTAGTCCGCCTGTAGGCCGTCCGGCCTAAAGCTCCCCCCCCGCCGGGAACAGCACCAGCCCCGTGGGCAGCTTGGGGTGGAAATAGGTGGACTTTCCCGGCAGCCTCTCACCGGCCCGGGCCACCCGGTACACATCGGCGGGGGTGAGGGGACTCACCAGAAAGGCCACCTGGTACTCCCCCAGACGCCTCACCGCCTCCGTCGCCTCATGGATGTAGGCAATCTCGGCCCCTGTGGCCTCCTCCAGCACCCGCCGGTGCAGCAGGTTTACGCTGAGTGCGTTTCCCTCCGGGGGTGATGGCTGTAGCGTGGGAGCGTTATAGCCCAGGCGCAGCAGCCGTCCCGGGGCCGGCCCCAGCACCCCCATCTCCCCCGTCCCCAGCAGGTTGGCTATCCCCTCCGGGGACATCCCCTCCACAGGTATGGACTCCACCTCAAAGGAGGCGGCCAGCCTGTCCTCAAGGCCCTCCAGCCACGCCGGGTCCAGGCCCCGCACCAGGCGGTGGACGGGCAGAATGACCAGGCCGGGGTCATCGGTGGCCACCAGGGACATCATGGCGAAGTCCCAGGCCCCCGCCCCCGAGCCACTCTGCTCCTGGCGGTAGGCCTGGGCGCACTCAAAGCGGTGGTGGCCGTCGGCTATGATAAGGGGCCTGGCGCCCAGGTGGCGGCCCAGAGCGGTCACCGTTTGGGGGTCTGTGATGCGCCACAGCAGGTGCCTCTCCCCCTCCAGGGAGGCCTCTAAGAGAGGCGTCCCCTGGGACGCTTTCTCCAGGAGCGAGGCCGCCTGGCCGCCGGGGTCATCGTAGAGGATAAAGATGGGGCTTATCTGGGTGCGGGTGGCCCGCAGCAGGCGCAGACGGTCCTGTTTGGGCTCGTCCAGGGTGCCCTCGTGGGGCATAATGCCGCCCCCGCCCAGCCCCACCGCCGCCACCACCCCCCGGCGGCGGTGCCAGCACCCCTGGAGCAGGAAGTGGTGGTCGTGCAGGTACAAGGCGGGCTCCGTGTCCCGCACCAGCACCCCCTTGTCCAGCCAGTCCCCCAGGGTGCCGGCCGCGCGGGCGTAGCGCTCGTCGCCACCGCCACCCTCCCCCAGCTCCAGGTGGACTATGTTGTACGGGCTACGGGCCAGGAGGGCCGCCTTCTGCCGCGGAGGGATAACATCGTAGGGGGGGCACAGCACCTCCCCGTAGGCGCTTACCAGCTCGGAGTCATAGCGCAGCCCCCGGAAGGGGCGGATATCAACCATGCCAGGGCCATAGTTTACCTGTTTCGCTGCTCCTGGGCAAGATGCCCTTGTGGTTGTTTGCCAGCCACTCCTGGCCGATAGGTAGGGGCGGTGCTTGCCCCG
>JAZGBK010000112.1:0-6525 GCA_036476365.1 Dehalococcoidia bacterium | reverse complement strand
TCCTTTAGCTGCTCCAGGTAGCCTGACAATGTAGCCTCCTTACATGTTCACGGATATGGTAGAGCCCTGAGGGGTCTTGGTGAGCTCTATGCGCACCGGGAACAGCTCCTTGAGCTCCTCCAGGTGGGTGATGGCGATGATGGTGTCAAACTCGGGGGAGATGGCGTTGATGGCCTCAATAAGCCTCTCCCGGCCGGAGGTGTCCTGGGTGCCGAAGCCCTCGTCCACGATGAGCAGCCTCATGGGGCTGCCCGAGCGCCGGGCCAGCAGCCTGGAGAGGGCCACCCGCAGGGCGAAGTTGATGCGGAAGGACTCGCCGCCGCTGTACATCTCGTAGCTGCGGGTGCCGAGCTCATCGGAGATTTTGATGTCCAGTATCTCCCGGCCCTCGGCGTCCTGGGTCTCAAAGCGCAGCGCCATGCGTCCCTCGGTGAGCCTTTTGAGGAGGGCATCGGCCTCCTCCTCCAGCTCGGGCAGGGCGGCCTCCACCAGGAGGGCCTGGACACCCTTCTTGCCGAAGGCCTCAGTCAGACGGTTGTAGAGGGCCTCCTCCTCCCCCGTCTGCTCCCGGCGAGCCGCTTTAGCGGCCTGCTCACTCTCCTGTTGCTCCAGGCGGGCCAGCTCCCGCTCCAGGCCGCCCCGACGCCGCTGGGCTTCATCCCGCTGCCCGCCCAGGCGGGTGTCTTCAGCAGCAGCGGCCTCGGCCTCCTGGCGGAGTCCGAGCAGGGCCTCCGCAGTGGGCTGAAGGCCGGCCACCTCATTCCGCAAAGCCGCCACCTCCGCCCCCTTCTGAGCAGCGGCCTGGGTGGCCCGCTCCAGGGACTGCCGGGCCGTGGGCAACTGGCGGCGGGCCTCCTCCAGCCGCTGCAGCTCGGCCTCAAAGTCCTGGAGGGCCTCTCGCTGCCGCCTCACCTCCTGGTGGTGCTGTGGGTCGTAGCCGGTGGCGGCGATACGGGATTCACACTCCGCCAGCTCCCGGCGCTCCCTGGGAGCATAGTCCCCCCGGATACGGCGGGCAACTACCTCATCAAGGGCGACTTTTGTTGTGGCTGCCTCCGCCCGCGCCGCCGTGGCCTCGGCCGCCCGGCTCTCCAGAAGGGGCACCTGCCCCTGGGCCTGGGCACGCTCCTGCTCCAGGGCCTTCTCCCGCCGGGCCACCTCCGGGCGCAGGGTGGACAGCCGCTGGGAGACGGCGGTGCGCTCCTGGTGGAGGCCGGTGAGGCGGTCGGCCCGGGAGCGGGCCTCCTCCTCGTAGTGGGAGCGCAGCTCCCGGACGCCGCCCTCCCCCAACCCCGCCCCGCACAGGGGGCACCGGGCCTGCTCCTGGACGAGAAGGTGGCGCTTCTCCTTCAGCTCTTCCAGCTCCCGCTTGAGCTGGCCATCCTCCGTCTCCAACCGGGCCAGCTGCCGGGAGAGGGCCTCCGTCTCATCCCGCTGCTCCGCCAGGCGGGCCGCCTCCTCCTGGAGCCCCTCCAGCCGGGCCCGGGCCTCCACCAGGGCTGCCTCCAGGGCGGGGAGGCGGGCGGCCTGCTCCTCCAGGCCAGCCAGCCCCTGGGACAGGGGACGCTCTTCCCGCTCCAGGTCCCGCCGGGCATTCTCAATGGCAGCTTGCAGAGCGGTGCGGCGGCGCTCCTCCTCGGTGAACTGGAGCAGCTTGTGACCCAGCTCCTCCTCCTGCCGCCGGGCGTGGGACAGGGACTGGTAGCCCTCCTCAATCTGCGCGGAGCGGGCCAGCAACGCCTGATGGCCCTCCACCTGTCGTTGCTGCTCCCCGGCCTGGTCCTGCCAGAAGGTGGCCTCCTCCTGTGCCCGCTCCAGGGTGGCCTCCGCCTCCTGCAGCCGCTGGGCCTGCCGCTCCATCTCCGCCAGCCGGCGCCGGGCCTCCTGATGACGGGCGGCAGCCGTTTGCAGGGAGGCCTCCAGCTCTGTCAGCAGCCGGGTAGCCTGGTCCAGCTCCGCCTGGTACTGGGGGCGACGGGCCAACTCCTGGGCGATGTGCTCCATCTCCATCTCCAGGCGCTCCTTCTCCCGGCCCTTCTCCCTGGCATGGTTCTTGGCCCGGTCCTCCAGGCGGTTGAAGTATGACAGGCCCAGGATATCGGCCAGCACCTCCCGCTTCTCGGCGGGGCGCTTCAGGGTGAACTCGTCGGCCCGCCCCTGGCGCAGGAAGGCGCTGTTGACGAATGTCTGGTAGTCCAGGTGCAGGATGCGCCCCAGTTGGGCCTCCACCTGTCTTACCCCCTCGGCCAGGTTGCGGAAGGAGCCGTTCTGAGCCACTTGAAGCAGGCACTGGGTCTGGGCACGACGCCGGTGGTAGCGGCGGGCCACCCGGTAGCGCTGCCCGCCCACGGCGAAGTCCAGCTCCACGGCCATCTCCGCGCGGCCATGGTGCACCAGCTCCTCCTGGGAGCGGCCCCGGGCCTCCCCCCACAGCGCCCAGGTCATAGCATCCAGCAGGGCGGACTTGCCGCTGCCGTTGTCCCCGCTGAGACAGACGATGTGGATGCCTTCCAGGGAGAGGGGTGGCAACCCCTCCCCGTAGCACAGGAAGTTCCTCATCTCCAGCCGGAGCGGTATCACAGGGCCAGCCCCTCCCCTTCGGCGGGCAGGAACACCTCAATGCCCGTGCCCTTGAGGTGCGCCTTGTATAGCCCCGGCCGCTGGCTGTGGATAGGAATGAAGGTCTGGGGGTGTATATCGCGCACCATGCTCAACAGCTCGGGGCCGGTGGCGTGGCCCGATGCGTGCAGCCCCCGCTCTGCCTCGGGCACCACCCAGTGCCCACATGCCTCCTTCACCCCCAGGGGCACCCCCAGGGGGCAGGCCGGGGTATGCTCCTCCCACCGGGGGACACCCACCGGCGTCATCCCAAAGCGTTGAATCCACTGGTTCAGGCGGCGCATATCAAGCTCTCCCTCCTCGTCGTGAGGCTCCGAGGAGGAGTAGATGTACACGCTGCCTGCCTGGGGCATGATGCTGGGCAGCTCGTTGAGGTCAAAGAAGCTGAAGCACAGCATGTATTCCGACTGGTGCCCCCGTACCTCCTCGGCAGACACCATATGGCCCTGGTAGCGGTTGAAGATGCCCCTCTGCCACCGGTCGGCGTCGGACCTGGCCTCCTCGTAGATGCGGAAAGTGTCGTCGCCAGATAGGGGCAGCACCCGGGGCTCCAGCAGGGCCGTGGCCTCTAACAGGTAAGCGTCCCGGGGGAGAACCACCAGGTGGCGGCCGGTCTCCCGGGCCACCCGGTGAAAGGTGAGCAGCCTCTCTATGTCCCGAGGGGCGAAATCGGCTATGATGAGACCCCTGGCCCCTGTGGCCGCCCTCAGAGCATTTTCTCCCACCTTCTCCTCGGTCACCGGGGGTCCGTCCATGTCCACATAGGTGCCCTCGGCCAGAGTGCCCGGGGGCGCAGGGCCGCCGCCTGCTCTATGAACCGGCGGGAAAGCTCCCCCCGGCTGCCGTGGAAACGGAGGTCACCGGTATATACCACCCACCCCACCGAGGTCTCCACCGCCCAGGCGGTGGCCCCCAGAACGGAGTGGTCCAGGGGGAAGGAGCGCAGGGGGAGGGGGGAGGAGGCCATATCACCCAGGGGGGCAAGGTCAAGGGTGCGGGCGCCGGGGGTATCCTCCCAGAAGGCCACGGACTCCAGGCTCAGGGAGGCAGGGCCGGGCTCTGCCAAGCGGAAGGGGCGCTGGATGGCGTGTACCTTCTTCCAATCACCGCTCTTTAAAGCTCCAACCCGCAGTTCCCTGGGCACGGAGTACTCCCGGGGGGTCAAGTAGCACACCTCGTGCTCCATATCGCTGCGGCCGCAGTCCTGCATAGCCTTGGCCACGAAGGCGGTAAGGGCCGAAGCGTAGATGGGGATATCCCCCCGCAAGAAAGAGATGTAGCCGCTGTGGTCCAGGTGGGCGTGGGTGAGCAGCACCCCGTCCAGGTGGTCCAGCTCCCGGTAGCCTTTATGGGAGCTGAAGCGCCCCCACAGTCCCTCGGTCTCCAGGTCTTCCCGGTAGATGCCCCTGATGGGAGGTAGCAGGCCCATCTCCAGGGGGTCCAGGAGCCCGGCACCGGCGCGGGGGTTGAGGTACTCCTCGTAGAATAGCTTGCGCTGGGCGAAGGGCAGGCCGAAGTCCAAGAAGAAGGCGTGCTCCCCGTCGCGGAGCAGGAACTTGTTGCCGCCGATGCAGCCGATGCCGCCGTGGAAGGAGAGGGATACCATGGCTACTTGGGGGAGCGGGTCAGGAGACGGGGGCCAGAATCGGTGAGCAGGGCCATGTCCTCAATGCGGATGCCCCCCCAGCCGGGGAGGTACACCCCCGGCTCTACAGTGAACACCATGCCCGCCTTCAGCACCGTGGAGGAGCCGGGTCCCAGGCGGGGCTCCTCGTGGGTAGCCAGCCCCACCCCATGCCCCAGGCCATGGCCGAAGGCGTGGCCATAGCCCGCCTCCTCAATGACGCACCGGGCCAGGGCGTCGGCCTCCTCACCGGTCATCCCGGGCCGGATACCGGATAGGGCCGCCTCCTGGGCACGCAGCACCAGGGGGTATAACTCCCGGAACCTGCCGTCCGGCTCCCCCAGACACAGGGTTCTGGTGATGTCGCTGGCGTAGCCCCCCACCCGGGCGCCGAAGTCAATCACCACAGGCTCCCCGGGGGATATGGGCCGCTCCGCGGGCCGGGCATGAGGCAGGGCACTGTTGGGCCCTGAGGCCACGATAAGCTCAAAGGGAGGTGTGGCGCTGCCCCCCTCCCGCAGGAACTTCTCAATCTCCCAGGCCAGCTCCGCCTCCGTCATGCCGGGCCGGGCCAGCTCGCGGGCGTGGGCCAGGGCGGCATCGGCCAGGGCGGCGGCCCGGGTGAGCGGCTCCACCTCGCCCGTCTCCTTCACCACCCGCAGCGACTCCACCACACCCTCCGTGGGCACCAGCCGAGGGCTGCCGTCGGCCTGGGACAGGGCCTGCTCTATCTTCTGGTGGGTAGCCACGGTGAGGCCCAGGGCCTCAAAACCCAGGCTATCGCTGCCCATACCGGAGACCAGCCCCGGCAGCCACTGCTGGGGCTCCCCCCTCACCTCCACCACCTCAAACAGGGGGGCCTGGGCTTTGGCCTGCTCCGTGAAGCGAAAGTCGGTGGCCAGCACAGTCCGGGAGGGGGTTATAAGCAGGAAACCATCGCCGATGAAGCCGGAGAGGTAGTGACGGTTCTCGGCACCGGACACCAGCAGCGCCCCCGGCCCCTCCCCGGCCAGCCGCTCCCGGAGCCGCTCCAGGCGGTTCACACCTTGAGCTCCCGGACCAGGAGCTCCAGGGCGGCGATGTAGCCCCACCACCCCAGGCCGCTTATCTGGCCCCGGGCGATGGGGGCTATCACCGATTCGGCACGCCACTCCTCCCGGGCGTAGATGTTGGACAGGTGGACCTCCACCACCGGCAGCCCGGCGTCCTCCAGGGCGTCCCGCAGGGAGAGGCCGTAGTGGGTGAGGGCACCGGGGTTGATGACGATGCCCTTCGCTCCGGCGGAGTGCTCCTGGATGAAGTCAATGAGCACCCCTTCGGAGTTGGACTGGAAGCACACCACCTCCACCCCCAGCTCCCGGCCCCGCCCCTCCACGGAGGCGTTCATCTTCCTCAGGGTGGTAGTGCCGTAGATTGAGGTATCCCGCCGCCCCAGCATGTTGAGGTTGGGGCCGTGGATAAGCAGCACCCTCACCCGCCGGGCCGGTCTCCCGACCTTCCTCACCCTTTGCCTGCCACTTTCAGTGAGGGCCCACTTGCCCCCCCGGCGGGTGATTCCGTCCATCCTCAGGCCGATGTTTCTGACACGCTGCTGCCAGTCGGTATGCCCGCCACGGATAGCCGTCCTGGCGGTCTGCCTGGAGAGCGTCTCTTTATCCAGCTTGAAATGCTGGGCCACCCTTTCAGCCACCCGCTCCCACTTGGCCCGGCCCCGGGAGGCGGCCAGCGCACGGAGGATTTGTACCTCAATCTGCTCTTTAGACGGAAAGGCCACTTGCTTTACCCCTTTCTACGCTAAAAACGTGATGTCCCTCGTTGTCACAGGAGAGCCCTGATAGGAGGGCCCGCTCAGCCATCCTGCTCCGGCTTCTCCTCCCTGGCCCTGGGATGGGCCTGCATGTACACCTTGCGGGCCTGTGCCTGGCTGACATGGGTATAGACCTGGGTGGAAGCCAGGCTGGCATGACCCAGAAGCTCCTGGACCACCCGGAGGTCGGCGCCGCCGTCCAGCAGGTGGGTGGCGAAGGTGTGGCGCACCATGTGGGGGTGCACCCGCTTCTCCAGCCCGGCTTTACGGGCGTAACCCTTTATCAGCCGCTGCACCTGGCGGGCGGTGAGCCTCTTGCCGTAGCGGTTTACGAACAGGGCAGCGCCCTTCCCCCTTAGATTGGGACGCCCCTGCAGCAGGTACTCCTCTATAGCCCTGGACGCCGGTGTCCCCAACAGCACCACCCGCTCCTTGCCTCCCTTGCCCCATACCCGTACCTCCCGCAGGGGCAGGT
>JAZGBK010000111.1:0-2205 GCA_036476365.1 Dehalococcoidia bacterium | reverse complement strand
ATATTCCCTCCTCTGCTTCCTTTTCAGCGGCCCAGGACACCCCTCACTGCGGCCGCTATCCGCACCTTATCGGGGATAACATATGCCTCCATAGGTGGGCTATAGGGGATAGGCACATCCGGGGCACAGACCCGCCGAATGGATGCCTTGAGATGGCTGAAAGTGTGGGGGTCCTCTGCCACCAGGGCGGCTATCTCTGCAGCGGCCCCACAGGTGGCACAGGCCTCGTCCACCACCACTAGCCGCCCCGTCTTGGCCACCGAGGCCCTGATGGCCTCTTTATCCAGGGGGACCAAGGTGCGGGGGTCAACCACCTCCAACGAAATACCCTCCCCCTGCAATTCATCGGCGACGGATAGGGCCTCGTGCACCATGCGGGCCAGGGCCACCACCGTCACATCGCCCCCCTCCCGGGCCACCCGGGCCTGGCCCAGGGGGACGGTGTAGTCCCCCTCCGGCACCTCCCCCTTTACCCGGCCCATGGCCATATGCTCAAAGGAGAGCACCGGGTTGTTGTCCCGGATGGCGCTCACCAACAGCCCCTTCATGTCGTAGGGGGTGGAGGGCAGGATGATTTTCAGACCGGGGATATTCATAAACATGGAGTAAGGGCTAATGGAGTGCTGGGCCGCCAGCGACCTCCCCGCCCCCACCGATACCCGGAACACTATGGGGAAACGGGCCTGCCCCCCAAACATATAGGTTATCTTGGCTGCCTGGTTCACCAGCTGGTCGGTGGCCACAAACATGAAGGTGGCCATGCCCAGATCGGCCACGGGGCGGAAACCGCAACCCGCCAGGCCGGTGGCGGCCCCCACGAAGGCCGACTCGGAGATGGGGGTAGCCCTTACCCGCTCCGGGCCGAACTCTTCCAGCAGGGGAGCGGGGGGGCCGGTGCTCATGTAGATGGTCTTCCCGTCCCGGCGGAACTCCTCCACCAGGGCCTCCAAGGCCGCCTCGGCAAAGGTGAGCTCCCTCATAGCCGTCTCTCCTTCAATTGCCTACCGGGCAACTGCTTGCCGGGCTACGGAGAGTACACATCTGATAGGGCGTCCTCTGGGGCCGGCAGGGGGCTTGCCAGGGCGAAGGAGACCGCCTCCTCCACCAGCGACCGCACCCGCCCGTCTATTTCATCCATCTGGTGCCGCGTGAGGATGTCCTCCTGCAGCAGGACCTGCTCCACCCGGCCGATGGGACACCTCTGCTTCCAGGTCTCCACCTCCTCCGGGGGCCGGTTGTCGGGTATCGCCCGGAACTCGGTGTGGCCCCGCCAGCGATAGGTCTTGAACTCCAGTAAGGTAGGCCCCGCACCACCCCGGGCCCGGGCCACCGCCTCCGCCGCCGCCCGGCGTACCTCCAGGACATCGTTGCCGTCCACCACCACCCCCGGCATAGCGTAGGCCGCCGCCCTGCTGGCGACATCCGTTACCGGCACGGCCTCCCGCAGCGATACCGTGGAACCATACAGGTTGTTCTCACAGGCGAAGATGATGGGGAGCTTCCAGATGGAGGCCAGGTTCATGGACTCGTGAAAGGTGCCTTCCTGAGTGGCCCCGTCCCCGAAAAAGCAGACCACCACCCGGTCTCCCCCCTCCAGCTTGGCGGCCAGCGCAGCGCCTACAGATATAGGCAGGCCGGCCCCCACAATGCCATTGGCCCCCAGCATGCCGATGCCGAAGTCGGCGATGTGCATGGAGCCGCCCTTGCCCTGGCAGTAGCCGGTCTTACGGCCGTAGAGTTCGGCCATCATCCGTTTGAGGTCAGCGCCCTTGGCAATGCAGTGGCCGTGGCCCCGGTGATTGCTGACGATGCGGTCGTCGCGGCGCAGGCCGGCACACACCCCCACGGCCACCGCCTCCTGACCGATGTAGGAGTGGACGATGCCCGGAATGGCCCGCCCCTGGAACTCCTCCGAGGTGCGCTCCTCAAAGCGGCGGATGGTCACCATCTGCTGGTAGAGGTGGACCAGCTCTTCCCTATCTAATGGCATTTCCCCGTCTCCCCTGGCGCTTGCCCACAGTGTATTCCCCGACCCTGTGCCCGGTCAAGCTGCCAAATTGAGGTCGTTTAGCAAACATTTTCATTCCCACCCGCCCTCCCGGTACATATATTCGGAGGCTACGCCCCCCAGAGAAAATCTTTGGGACGGTGGGTGGGCACAAATAGGTTCGTAAAAGAACCCCGTATTAATGCAGTGTTGCTGGC
>JAZGBK010000110.1:0-2545 GCA_036476365.1 Dehalococcoidia bacterium | reverse complement strand
TAAGCACCACATCGGGGTCGAACTTCCCGGCGGACAGCGGGGCGAGGACGACGGCCTCTCCCGCGGGGATGCGGGGGTAGTCATCCTGCTGCCGGCGGGCCAGCTCTACCGTACCGAACCAGGTAGTAGCCAGCTGGGTAGCCTCGGCGGCTTTGGACTCCTCGGTGGCCACATCCAGGCCATGGATGCGGGCGCAGCGCTCACCGATGTCGTCTTCCAGGGTCGCCCCCACCGTCCATCCCCGGATCCTCACCAGCCCCGGTAGCTGGCAGAAGGTGAAGCGGCGCTCCAGACGCCGCACCCGGGATATCTGCTCCAGCTCCGCCGCCTTCTCCAGCCGCTTGTAGGCCACCGGAAAGGTCCTCAGCCGGAGCATGCGCTCCAACTCCTGGGTAAGCTCTCCCCAATTGCTCAAGGTAATTCCCCTTTCCACGATTAAACTACACCGACCTCACCGCAGCCCCCCCAGCCAGGCCGCGGGCAGGGGCAGGTCCTTCACGGTTATAAGCCCCGGCGGGGCAGCCAGCACCCGCGGGATGGCGTTGGCCACTATGCCCACGGTGGCGGGCTCGCCGTGGACGCAGGGGGAGATGCGCTGGTGGATGGGGGGCACCCCGTCAATGTGGACCTCGTCGCGCTCCTCGGGGGCACCCAGATAGGCCTCAAACTCAAACACAATCACCTCTTCACCCCGACGGGTGCCCCGCACCACCTGCCTGCTCCCGGCCACCTGGCCCGCCTCCACCTTCAACGCCGGGCTGGACACGGCGGCAGCGGCCACCACCGGCTGCGGAGGCTCGGCCCACACCCGGTCCAGCTCCCAGCCGACGGCGGCGGCGATGAGGCCGATGGACTGCTCCAGCCCCACATGCCCGGTAATGGTCTTCTGCTCAAGGGCACGGGCGAACCCCTCCGGGGTGAGTCCGGCCCCTATCTTCTTCTGGAAGGCAGGACGTCGTATGGAGGCATCTATCACCCGGCTCACCCGTATGCTCTTAATCTCCGAGCAGGCGCTGCTGAGGACGATGGGCAGGGTATCCATGAGGAAGCCGGGGTTGATGCCGGTGCCCAGCACGCTCACCCCGTGGCGGCGGGCCAGGCCGTCCAACTCCTCGGCCAGACCTGCTTCGGTAAGGTAGGGGTAGGCCAGCTCCTCACAGGTGGACACCACATTCAGGTCGTGTTCTACCAGCGATTGTAGCTGGGGGAAGACCTCTCTTACATAGGAGCCGGTGGCGTGGACGGCTACCTCCGCCCCTTTGCCATGGAGGCCGGTCTCGGCATCGGGGGCCACTATCACCCCCAGGCTGCGCCCCGCCCCCAGCACCTCCCCCAGGTCCCGCCCCACCTTGGCCGGGTCGGCGTCCACAGCCGCCACCACCTCCACCCCCGGCTTGCCCACCATGAAACGGGCGATGTGCGCGCCAATCTCCCCTACCCCGTAGAGGGCCACCCTGATAGGTTCGTTCATCCTGCTCCTCCGGACCCGGCGCTGCGGGCGAAGCCCCGGCACACCTCCACCAGCCGGTCAATGTCCTCCCCGGTGTGGGCCACCGAGAGCATCAGGTGAGCGCTGCTGGGGCCGATGAAGGCTATGCCGTGCTCCAGCAGGTACTCAAAGAAACCGGCGGTGCGCTCCCGGTTGCGGGTACGCGCCACGCTGCGCACCTCCGTGGGCCGCTCCCGTGCGAAGTGGACTCCGATGAGGGATCCCACGCCGGTGATGTGGGCCTCCACGCCGCCTTCCTGAAAGGCGGCGGCCATGCCCTGCCGGGCCTGCTCCCCCAGCCGGTCGAGGTGGGGGTAGATTTCCTCCCGGCGCTCATCCAGCTCCCGCAGGGCCACAGAGCCGGCCCGGGTCACCAGGGGGTTGCCGGCGAAGGTGCCGCCGTGGAACACCCGCTCCCACTTCCGGGGGTAGCGGGCGGCGTCCATAAGCTCCATCACCTCCCGGCGGCCACCCACCGCTCCGGCGGGCAGGTTGCCGCCCCCCACTATCTTGCCCATAACTGTTATGTCAGGTGTCACCCCGTATAGCTCCTGGCCGCCGCCGGGGGCCAGCCGGAAACCGGTTATCACCTCGTCAAAGATGAGCAGCGCCCCGGTCTCATCGCACACCTGGCGCAGCCCTATCAGGAACTCCTTGTCGGCAGGCAGACACCCGGCACCGCCCTGCACCGGCTCCACTACCACCCCGGCTACCGGGGTCTCCCTCAACTGCCGCTGCGCCGTCTCCAGGTCGTTAAAGGGCAGCACCACCGTGTCCTGCTGGGCACCCCGGGTGATGCCCGCCGAGTCCGGCTGGTCCAGGGGCCAGCTCACCCCGATGTGCAGGGCGTCGTAGCTGCCGTGCCAGCCCCCCTCAAACTTGGCCATCCCGTCCCGCCCCGTAAAGGCCCGGGCCAGCCGGGTGGCGAACACATTGGCCTCGGTGCCGCTGTTGGTGAGGCGCACCATGTCCACCCCGGGCACCATCTTCACAATCTGCTGGGCGTGCTCCACCTCCCAGGGGTGGTTATAGCCCAGGTGCGCCCCCGCCTCCGCC
>JAZGBK010000011.1:0-4993 GCA_036476365.1 Dehalococcoidia bacterium | reverse complement strand
GGGGCTGGATGCTGGGCACCGGCTGCACCTTCCCTCCGGAGACCCCGGAGGTCAATGTGCGGGCCATCCGCCAGGCGGCGGAGGTAGCCTGAGAGCGTTTATACCGGCAGTGGGGTCTTCCAGATGCCGAAGACCTCCCGGAACACATCGCCCACCTCGCCGGCGGTGGCATAGGCCTGCACCGCCTCCATGAGGACGGGGATGATGTTCTCCTCCCCCTGGCAGGCGGTGCGCAGCCGCTCCAGGGCGGCCTGGGTCTTCCCGTTGTCCCGCTCCTGGCGCAACCTCTGCACCCGGTCCCTGGATATCTCCCAGGCTTTGGGGTTGGAGCGGAAGGCCTTCACCTGGTGGGGCTCCTCCTCCATCTGGAAGCAGTTCACCCCCACCAGCTTCAGCTCCTCGCGGTTGACCTTCATCTCCCACTCGGTCATGGCCTTCATAATCTCCCGGTGCAGCCAGCCCGAGTCCAGGGCCTGGATGAACCCCCCCTGCTTCTCTATCTGCCCCAGGTAGTCCCAGGCCCGCTGCTCCACCTCGCTGGTGAGGCTCTCCACGAAGTAGGAGCCCCCCAGGGGGTCCACCACGGCGGGGATGTTGCTCTCGTACTGGAGGACCTGCTGGGTGCGGATGGCCAGGAGCTGGGCCTCTGGGGAGGGTATGGAGATGGCCTCGTCGTAGGAGGATACCCCCAGCGACTGCACCCCCGCCAGGGCGGAGGCCAGGGCGTAGCAGGTGGTGCGGACGATGTTGTTGAGGGGCTGCTGGTAGGTGAGGTTGGAGGCGGCGGTGACCACATGGATGCGCATGCGGAGGCTGCGGGGGTCTTTGGCCCCGTAGCGCTCGGAGAGGAGCTTGCACCACATGCGCCGGGCGGCCCGCATCTTGGCGATGTCCTCAAAGAAGTCCCGGCCACAGGAGAAGTTGACGCCGCCGATGCCGGAGGCGAAGTCATCTATCTGGAGCCGGCCCCGTCTCAGCAGCTCTTCTATGTAGTCAATGGCGTTGGCCAGGACAATGGCCACCTCCTGGGCGGCGGTGATACCGCTCTCCCGGGCGTTGTAGCCGGGGATGGACACCGGCACCCACTTGGGCACATTGGCGGCGCAGAACTCTATCAGGTCGCAGTTGAGCCGCATGCCCCCCTGGGGGGTAACCTGGTCTTTTATGGGGCAGGACAGGTAGCTGAGGAGGAAATCGCCCTCCCCGGTGCCCCGGAGCTGGGACAGGGGTATGCCCCGCTTCTGGGCCACGGAGAAATAGCAGGAGTGGGCGAAGGGGGAGAACTGAGGGATGGCCCCGCCGGGGTGGCAGTAGGTCTCCTCGATGGGTATGCCCTCAAGAATCAACTCGTAGTCCTGGAGCGATTGCAGCGGCGGTCCGCACAGCCCCACATCCTGGTGGCGGGCCACCACATCCGGGTGGTCGGCGTCAAACATGTGGTAGCTGGTGAGCTGGTCAATCTCCATGATGAAGCCGGTCTCCCCGTGGTTCAGAGCGTAGAGGATACGCTCCCGGGCGTCCTCGGGGGTGCCGTAGCCGGTGAGCTGAAAGATGCGCCACAGCCGCTCCCGGTAGCCGTTGGGGTAAGGGCCACGGGTGAAGGGGGCCTGGCCGGGGTCCCCCAGGTCCCGCCCGTAGTCCAACCCGGCAGCGTCCTCGGGGCGGTACACCCTCTTCAGCGGGATGCCGGAAAGGGTCTTGAAATCGTCGTTCCCTGACTCCATGTCTTCCCCCTCAGGAATGGTGCTGTATCTCCCAGCGGAAGCCGGGCCTGCGGCCGAGGTAATGGAAGTCCACGGTGCCCGTCCCCCTTCCAGGCCGTCTGTGCCCACAGCATAGCACCGGTCCCGTGGGGGCGCAAGGTGCCTTCTTGAATGTGTTTACCGGCTGCCCTTTACCTGCCCACCCACCCGGTCAACAGTTCCAGGGGGTAGCCCCTTGCCTCGGGGGGGCCTGGGGGGCGAAGCCCCCCAGGTATAGTCCTCGGGCGGGAGGGTGGGAAGGAAGGCGGCGGCTAAACGACCTCTTCCCCCGGGGATGGACAATCCGGCACCAAGAGGGCAAAATGGGGCCAGGGAGGTGGGCATGGCTGATGAAAACCTTCAGGAGGAGTGGCGCCGGGAGTACCAGAAGCTCTACGGGGACAGGGAGTGCTCCCTGACCTCGGCCTCGGGCATCCCCCTCAAGCCGGTCTACACCCCGGAGGATACCGCCGGGGTGGACTTCCAGAATATCGGAATGCCGGGGGTCTTCCCCTACACCCGGGGCACCTTTCCCCTGCTCTACCAGCTCTCACCGTGGACCACCCAGCAGGGGATGGGCTACGGGCTGCCGGAGCAGACGCGGGAGCGCTTTGACCTGCTCTACCGGGAGGGGCTCCAGGCGGGGCAGGGGATGGTGCCGCAGTATTTCATCGTTCCCGATGCGGTGTGCCAGCCGGGGTACGACCCGGACCACCCCGCCGCCCGGGGCCAGGTGGGGGTGTGCGGCACCTCCTGGTGCTCGGTAAAGGATATGGAGCTCCTGTTCCACGACCTGCCCCTGGACCGGATAGGCGTGGTCTTTGCCACCTACGATTCCTCGGTGGCGGCCCTGGCCATGTATGTGGCGGCGGCGGAGCGCCTGGGGTTCCAGCCCAAACAGCTCCGGGGACACACGGTCAACAACATCTACCGGCAGACCTGCTGGGACCTGCCCTCCTTCCCCCCGGAGAGCGCCCTCAAGGTGTGCGCCGAGTTCATCAAGTACACCAGCCGCAACATCCCCCGGTGGAGCCCCATCTCCTTCCAGGGCTACGGCTACCAGGAGGCCGGGGCCAACGCCGTCCAGGAGCTGGCCTTCATGCTGGCCCCGGCTATCGCCGTTACCGAGACCTGTATCCAGGCCGGACTGTCCCCCGATGACTTTGTCTCCCGCTACGGCTTCCACATCGCTCTTGACGACGACTTCTTTGAGTCGGTGGCCAAGTCCCGGGCGCTGCGGCGTATGTGGGCCAGGCTGGCCGCCGAGCGCTTTGGCTGCCGGGAGCCCCGGTCCCTGAAGGCCATCATCCAGGCGGAGACGGCGGGCTCCTCCCTCACCGCTCAGCAGCCGCTGAACAATGTCATCCGGGCCGCCCTTCAGACCCTGGCCGGGGTCATGGGGGGGGCCACCTCCATCTGGACCACCCACTACGACGAGGGGCTGGGGCTGCCCACGGAGGAGTCGGCGGTGCTCTGCCTGCGCACGCAGCAGATTATCTACCACGAGACCGGGGTGGCCCAGGTGACCGACCCCCTGGGCGGCGGTTACTACATGGAATGGCTCACCGATAGGCTGGAGGGGGAGGCCAACCGCCTGCTAACGGAGATAGGGCAGCGGGGCTTCACGAGCTGCTGGCGCAGCGGCTGGTTCCGCCGGGAGCTGGAGCGCACCGCCTACCAGGAGCGCCAGCGGCTGGACCGGGGGGAGCGGGTGAAGGTGGGGGTAAACCGCTATACTTCCGAGGCCCCGGTGAAGGTGCCCACCTTCCGGGTGGACCCCGAGTTGGAGAAGGTGGCCGCCGCCCGGGTGAAGCGCTACCGGCAGGAGCGGGACCAGGGCCGGGCACAGGCATCCCTGAAGGAGATGCGGGAGGTGGCGGAGCGGGTGCACCGGGACTTCCCCCGCGGGGGAGACCTTATGCCGGCGGTGGTGGAGGCCGCCCGGGCCGAGGCCACCCTGAGCGAGATTATGGGCGTGCTCAAGGAGGTCTTCGGCTGGGGGTATGTTTACTGATGCCCGTAAGGCTCAAGGTGCTCCTCACCAAGTCGGCCCTGGACGCCCACGATAGGGGGCTGCGGGTCATCGCCCACGCCCTGCGGGACGCCGGCAACGAGGTGGTGTTCACCCGCTTTGAGCTGCCCCAGGAGGTGGTGAAGGCCGCCCAGGAGGAGGATGTGGACGCCATCGGCATCAGCTCTTTTATGGGCGCTCACGGCTACTTCGTGGAGGAGATTGTGGGTGGGCTACAGGCCAGGGGGCTGGGCCATATCCGGGTGGTGGTGGGGGGCATAATCCCCGATGAGGACAAGGCCCGTCTCCTGGAGGCGGGTGTGGCCCGCATCTTCCCCCCCGGCACCTCCCCCCAGGAGGTGACCGACTTCTTGAGCGGCGGGGCGGGGGGGTGATGTCATAGACTTCCGGTTCTCAGAGGAGGAGGAGGGTTTCCGCCGGGAGGTGAGGGGGTTCCTGGCCCAGGAGCTGCCTCCCGGCTGGGTGGGCTTCCGGGGCCTGGGGGAGCGAGGGGAGACCCCCGAGGAGATAGCCTTGTTCAAGGAGATGGCCCGCAAGCTGGGCCGGAAGGGGTGGCTCTCCCTGGCCTGGCCTGTGGAGTTCGGCGGCGCGGGTGCCTCCCATATGGTCCAGCTCATCCTTGAGGAGGAGATGCACTACCACCGGGCACCGGGGAAGGATATCTTTGGCACCGGCATGCTGGCCCCCACCCTCATCCAGCACGGCACCCCGGAGCAGCAGGCCCGCCACCTCTCCGGCATCGCCAGGGGGGAGGTGTTCTGGTGCCAGGGATTCAGCGAGCCCGGTGCCGGCTCCGACCTGGCCTCCCTCAGCACCCGGGCCGTGGACAAGGGGGACCACTTTGTGGTCAGCGGCCAGAAGGTGTGGAGCTCCGGCGCTCACAAGGCGGACTGGTGCTTCTTCCTGGCGCGTACCGACCCCGACGCCCCCAAGCACCGGGGCATCTCCTTCCTGCTGGTGGATATGAAGAGCCCCGGCATCACCGTGCGCCCCCTCATCAACATGGTGAACATGCACTCCTTCAACGAGCTCTTTTTTGACGAGGTAAAGGTGCCCCGGGAGAACCTGGTGGGGGAGGTGAACGGTGGCTGGTATGTGGCCATGACCACCCTCAACTTCGAGCGCTCCGGCATAATCTGGTTCGCCGGAGGCCGCCGCACCCTGGAGGACCTGGTGCGGCTGGTCAACGAGCGGGGTGGGGTGTCCCCCGAGCTGAGGC
>JAZGBK010000109.1:0-2490 GCA_036476365.1 Dehalococcoidia bacterium | reverse complement strand
CCCCCAGCCCCGGAAGGTTTTTGCCATCCATTCTTTGCCCCCCAGACCCCTGGGGTCTGGGGGGCAAGTGGGGGGGCGCTTGCTCCGCCCATCCTCGGGCGAGTGGGAATGAAAATGCTTGCCAAAGCGGCCTCAGCCCCTTCCCCGGGCCGTCCTCTGGGTGGCGGGGCTGGCGATGGTGGGGTCCACGGCCACATTGATGAGGGCGGGCCTGCCGGAGGCGAAGGCCCGTTCCAGGGCGGGGCGGATGTCCTGGGGCCGCTCCACGAACTCACCGTAGCCCCCCAGGGCCTCCACCACTTTATCGTAGCGGGTCAGCCCCAGCTCGGTGCCCACCACCCGGTCGGGGCCGTAGATAAGCTCCTGGCGGTGCTTTATCATCCCCCAGGCGGCATCGTTGGCCACCACCACCACGATGGGCAGGTGGTGGCGGATGGCAGTGTCCATCTCCATGCCGTTGAGGCCGAAGGTGCCGTCGCCGTTGAGCACCAGCACCTGCTCCCGGGGCCGGGCCAGCTTGGCGGCGATGGCGAAGGGGATGCCGGAGCCGATGAGCCCCAGGTTGCCCTGGTCCATCCACCGCCCCGGCCCGTACACCCGCAGCCCCATGGCGGCGAACACGGCGCAGTCACCCCCGTCAACGCACAGGGTGGACTCCCGGTCCAGGAAGCTGCCTATCTCGTGGCACAGGCGGAGGGGGTGGATGGGCACCTTGTCCGAGCCGGCCTCGGCCTCCATCCGCTGGCGGCGGGACTGTCCCTGGCGCTGCACCTCGGCCACCCAGTCGGGCCGCCCCCAGCCCTTCAGCCCCCGGGCCGCCTCCACCATCTGCTCCAACACCCGGCGGGCGTCGCCGGCGATGCCGATGTCTATGGGGCGGTTGCGGCCTATCTCCCCGGCCTCAATGTCTATCTGAATCCACCTCTGGCCGGCCTCGGGCGGGGCGAAGACGGGGGGCTGGCCCTTGTTGAGCCAGTAGTTGATGCGGGTGCCCACCACCAGGATGACATCCGCCTCCCGGGCACCTACCCGGAAGGGGCCGAAGCACAGGGGATGGTCCTCGGGCAGGCAGCCCCGCCCCATCTGGTTGAGGAGCACCGGGGCCTGGATTAGCTCCGCCAGCTCCCGTAGCTGCTCGGAGGCCCCCGACCAGGCCACCCCGCTGCCGGCGATGATGAGGGGGCGCTGGGCGCTGTGAAGGGCCTCCACCGCCTGCCGCACCAGGTCGGGGTCTCCCTGGGGCCGGGCACGGGTGCGGGACCAGGGCAGGGGGGGCACCTCCGACTCCTCCACCTTGGCCTCCAGCACATCCTGGGGGATGTCCAGGAACACCGGGCCGGGGCGGCCCGAGGTGGCGTAGCGGAAGGCCATGGCCACGTACTCCGGGATGCGCTTGGGATCGTAGCAGGTGGCGGCCCACTTGGTGATGGGCGCCAGGAGCTGGGTCTGGCTGTAGTCCATACCGAAGCCGGTGTCAAAGTCTCGCAGGGGGACGCGGCCGGAGATGGTCACTACCGGGCTGCCCATCTGGTAGGCAGTGATGATTCCGGGGACGGCGTCGGCCAGCCCCGGCCCGGCGGTGACCACGGCCACCCCCGGCTCCCCCGTGACCCGTGCCCAGCCATCGGCCATGTGGACCGCCGCCTGCTCGTGGCGGGTGTCAACGATGTGCATCTCCTCGTCTATGCAGGCGTCAAAGATGGCCATATCGTAGTCGCCGGAGAGGGCGAAGATGTGCTGCGTCCCTTCCCTCTTGAGGGCCTTCACCACCAGGTCGCCGCCGTCCACTATAGCCATGTACGCCTCCCTTCTGGGTCTGTCCCCATTTTACCCCCCACGGGGGCGGGTTGCCACAGGGGGAAGACGGTTTCCCGTATCCCTGGGGCAGAGTCTTGCCGGGGGAAAGGCGAAGGGGTAATATATCCTTCTTGAAGGAGGCAGCTATGCAAGACGACATCCGGGAGTTCTTCAAGCGGACCCTGAACATGACGGAGGAGGACCTGGCCAAGGTGCCGCGGGGTATGGACAAGACCCTGAGCCGCACCGCCGGCTGGCATATAGTGGCCCAGGTCACCCATGCCGTTTACTGCCTGGCCGGGCTCAAGACGGGGGACCGGTATGTCTTCCGGGCACTGCCCACCTCCGTCATTCCCGAGGAGTCGGGACCTCTGTGCCTCCGGGCCCTGGGCCCCCTTATGACGCCGGTGAATGCCATGCTGGACCGGCTGGTCATCGGCCGGGACCCCAACAAGGGCCTTTTCCTGGATGCCCACTGCTACGACCCGGGCCTGGAGCACGGCGGCCTGGGCGAGGTCCATTTCCGCCTCTTTGCCGAGAAGCGGGAAGAACCTTAGGCTAATCGGGGCGGCTCCCTCCGATAGTGCTGCGCCTATCGGTCCGAAGGACTCTCCGCCTTGCGGAGTCCGATACCCTGTTCGGACCGGAATCCTTCGGAGAGTCCGATGAGCACAGCATCATCGGACCTCGGTC
>JAZGBK010000108.1:0-2850 GCA_036476365.1 Dehalococcoidia bacterium | reverse complement strand
ACGAACCTGGGCAAGCCGGTGGGGACCGACCTGCTCCAGGGCCACCCCACCCTGCCCACCATCCTGTTCGCCGCCAAGCACCCCCAGGGGGCAGACCTGAAGCGGGCACTGACCGGCGGCGATGATGTGGAGGAGGTCAAGAGGGTGGTGGCCCTCATCCCCGGCACCAGCGTCATAGAGGAGTGCTACGGCATCGCCCGTAGCTTTTCGGAGCAGGCGCTCAAGGCGCTGGAAGCCCTGCCCCAGGGACCGGCCACCGCCTCCCTAAGCGGCCTGGCCGCCTACATCCTGGACCGCCGCCGGTAAAGGTGGTGCCCCACGCCTTTAACCAGGCTGGGTGCCAACAGCCCCCGCGAGTAGCCCCTACGGAGCAGGGAAAACCCCGAACCGCTCCACACCAGGCTTGTAACCAGCCCCAACATAGTTTCAGCGAGCTCTTCAGCGTACCTCAAGGGGGGTCTGGGGGCTTCGCACCCAGAGAACAATTCTCGGGTGGGCGGGTGGGAAGAAAGAGCGGGGTGGGGGGGGCCTCAGGCCCCCACCCAGTGCTCCCCGTCCTTAAAGACCTCCTTCTTCCAGATGGGCACCCGCGCCTTTAGCTGCTCTATGCCGAACTGGCAGGCCTCAAAGGCCTCCCGGCGGTGGGCCGAGGCCACGGCGATGACGGTGATGACCTCCCCCACCTCCGCCCGCCCCAGGCGGTGGGCCACGGCCACCTCATCCACCCCGTAGCGGGCCTTCATCTCCACGGCCAGCTCGTGCAGCTTCTCCCGAGCCAGGGGCTCAAAAGCCTCGTACTCCAGGTAGAGCACTTGCCGGCCCTCGCTCTCCCCCCGCACCACCCCCACGAAGGTGACCACCGCCCCGGCGCGGCCACTCTGCACCTGGTCCACCAGGGCCTGGGGGGAGAGGGGCTGGTGGGTAAGCTCAATCACCTCCGGCCTCCGCTGAAGGGGGGCAGGAAGGCCACCTCGTCCCCCCCGCTGAGGGGGGTGGTGCCATCGCACTGCTCGCCGTTGACGGCGGCCATCAGGGGATATCCCCGGAGGCCGGTGAAGAGCCCCTGGACCTGCTCCCATAGCTGGGAAAGGGTAGCACCAGCGGGGACCTCTACAGATGTCTCCGCCGTGCCCACAAGCTGGCGGTAAAGGGCAAAGAACCGGACTGTTACCTTCACTTCATGGCCACCGAAGGCACTTCATGGCCACCGGAGGGTTGCTCAGGAGGCGGGCTGGAGCAACGGCTTCTTGGCCACCTTGCGGGCCCTGGCCCGCCCCTGTGGGGAGGTCTTGCGCCTGGCCCGCCCCTTGGCAGCCTGAGCGGCCGGGGCGGCCGCCGGCTCCTGGAGCAGACTGGCCAGCGCCTCTTCCTCCAGGGTCTCCACCTCAATGAGCCGGTGTGCCAGCAGGTCCAGCTTTGCCCGGTGCTGTGTGAGGATGTCTTTAGCGGTCTGGTTGCAGTGCTGGATAAGCTCCTGCATCTCCTCGTCTATGAGGTCGGCCACCCTGTCACCGTAGTTGCGCTGCTCGGCAATTTCCTTACCCAGGAAGACCAGCTCCTCCTTGCGGCCGTAGGTGCGGGGCCCCAGCTTCTGGCTCATCCCGTATTCGGTTATCATCTTGCGGGCAACCTTGGTCACCTGCTCAATATCATGCTGGCCACCGGTGCTGACCTCGCCGAAAGCTATCTCCTCGGAAACCCTCCCACCCAGGGTTACGGCCAGGGAATCAAAGAGCTGGGCCTGGGTCCACAGGCGGCGGTCCTCCTTGGGAAGGAGCCGGGTGTAGCCGCCCATCAGGCCCCGGGCCACGATGGAAATTTTGTGCACCGGGTCGGCATTGGGCAGTATACTGGCTACCAGGGCGTGGCCGGCCTCGTGGTAGGCCACCACCTCCTTCTCCCTGGCGCTGATGAGGCGGCTCTTTTTCTCCGGGCCGGCGATGAGCCGGTCAACGGCATCCTCCAGCTCCCCAGTACCCACAGTGGTCTTGGTACGCCTGGCGGCCAGGATGGCGGCTTCGTTCAACAGGTTGGCCAGGTCGGCACCAGTGAAGCCCGGGGTCTCCTTGGCGACTTTTGTCAGGTCCACCGCCGAGTCCAGCGGCTTGCCCTTAGCGTGGACATCCAGGATGGCCTTGCGCCCCTGGATGTCGGGTCGGTCCAGCACCACCTGGCGGTCAAAGCGGCCGGGGCGCAGCAGGGCGGGGTCCAGGATATCCGGCCGGTTGGTGGCGGCGATGACGATGACATTGGTGCTGGTGTCAAAGCCGTCCATCTCCACCAGTATCTGGTTGAGGGTCTGCTCCCGCTCGTCGTGGCTGCCCCCCAGACCAGCCCCCCGGTGGCGGCCCACGGCATCAATCTCGTCCACGAAGATGATGCTGGGTGCGTGGCGCTTGGCCTGCTCAAACAGGTCCCGCACCCGGGAAGCGCCCACGCCCACGAACATCTCCACGAACTCGCTGCCCGAGATGGACATGAAGGGCACCTCCGCCTCACCGGCGACGGCCTTGGCCAGCAGGGTCTTGCCTGTACCCGGGTGCCCCACTACCAGGATGCCACGGGGGATGCGGGCGCCCAGAGCATGGAACTTGTCCGGGGAGCGCAGAAACTCCACCACCTCCTGGAGCTCCTCCTTGGCCTCGTCCACCCCGGCCACATCGGCAAAGGTCACCTGGGGCCGGTTGTTGACGCCCACTGTGCGGGCGCGGCTACGGCCAAAGCTGAGGGCCTGGGAGTTGGCACCCTGGGCCCGCTGCAGCAGGAAGAAGAGCAGGGCGCCGAAGAAGATGAGGGGCAAGAAGGTGGTGAGCAACCCGCCCAGGCTGAAGCGGTTTGTCTCCCTGACGG
>JAZGBK010000107.1:0-8813 GCA_036476365.1 Dehalococcoidia bacterium | reverse complement strand
CTGTGGGGAGGGGGTTGTTTAGCAACCATTTTCATTCCCACCCCCCCACTCGTGGATTATATCTGGGGGGCTTCGCCCCCCAGGCCCCCCGGGGGTTCGGGGGCTATGCCCCCGAATTTATCTACCGGGTGGGCGGGTGGGTAGAGAATGGATGGTAAGCAGTCTCAATGGAGGAGGTGACGTGGCAACTCACCTGTGCAAAGTTGACTGCTTAAGCAGAGGCTGCTATAATATGCTCAAATCCGTATATCGGGAGATAAAGATGGCTACTCTGTTGACACCGGACCCCACACGGCTAAGGCTGCGTTTGGAGCTTACCTCCAAATTTTTCCGGGCTCTGGGGGACCCCACCCGGCTCAGGCTCCTGGACCACCTGCTGGAGGGGGAGAAGAACGTGGGCGACTTGGTAGACCTGGTAGGCGCTCCACAGGGGAGGGTGTCCAACCACCTGGCCTGCCTCAAACAATGCGGCCTGGTGGACACCCGCCGGGAGGGAAAGTTCATCTACTACCACATCGCCGATGAGGCGGTGCGCCATTTGCTGGAACTTTGTCAAGGGCTCATAGCCAGCAACGCCGAGAACATATGGGCCTGCACCCGGGTGAGGGCATCCGGAGAGGGGGATGAAGATGGATAGGTACGACCTCATCATCATCGGGGGTGGGGCGGGGGGCTTTGCCGCTGCCACCCGGGCCAGCGAGCTGGGGGCGAAGGTAGTCATCATCAACAGCGGGCTGCCCATCGGCGGCACCTGCGTCAATGTGGGCTGCGTGCCCAGCAAGGTCCTGCTGGAGATAGGCAGCGAGTATTACAACCCCCAGCACCCCCGTTTCAGGGCCATCCGGAACGGAAGGCCGGCCATCTTCGACTTCGCAGCAGCCATCCGGGAGAAGGACGAGATGGTAGCTGCCCTCCGGGCGAGCAACTATATCAAGGTGGCCGAAGGTCTGGCAGGTCTTACAGTGATTGAGGGCCGGGCCAGGTTCCTTTCCCCTCACCGGGTGGAGGTCAACGGCCAGACCCTGGAGGCGGAGAAATTCGTCATTGCCACCGGCTCCCGCTCCAAAATCCTGCCCTTCCCGGGCATAGACAAGGTGCACTACCTCACTAACCGTGAGGCGCTGAGCCTGCCCCGGCTGCCCCAGTCCATGGTGGTCATCGGGGCCGGGCCCATAGGCCTGGAATTCGCTCAGATGTACGCCCGCTTCGGCACCCAGGTCACGGTGCTGGAGAAGGAGGGGCAAATCCTCCCTCTATCCGAGCCCGAGGTGGCCGATGAGCTGCAGCGCTGTCTGGAGGAGGAGGGCATCGTTATCAATACCGGGGTGGATGTGGAGCGGGTGGCAGAGGAGCGGGGTGTCAAGCGGGTGGAGGCTACCTATGAAGGGCAACACTTGATGTTTGAGGGAGCGGAGTTGCTCTTAGCCACCGGTGTGACCCCTAACACCGAGGACATGGGCCTGGAGCGGGCCGGGGTGGCGGTGGACGGGCGGGGGTTCATCACGGTGAGCCCCGAGCTACAGACCTCCACCCCTCACATCTGGGCCGCAGGGGATGTGGTGGGCAAGATGTTCCTGGAGACGGTGGCCGCCAAGGAGGGATACCTGGCCGCCGGCAATGCCCTGGAGGGCACCAGGAAAAGCATTGACTACGATTCGGTGCCCAGGGCCGTGTTCACCGACCCCCAGGTGGCCAGCGTGGGTATCACCGAGACTGAGCTGATGCAGCGCATCAACTCCTGTAGCTGCCGCACCGTGGAGATAGCCCAGGTGCCCAAGGCGCAGGCCATCAAGGAGACCCGGGGCCTAGTGAAGATGATAGCCCATCCCGAAACCGGTATCGTCGTCGGAGTGCACATGGTGGCCCCCATGGCCGCCGACCTCATTCACGAGGCCACTCTGGCGGTGAAGTTCAAGCTCACCGTGGACGACATTATAGACACGGTGCATGTCTTCCCCACCCTGAGCGAGGCCATCAAGCGGGTGGCCCAGTCCTTCAGGCGGGACATCTCCAAGATGAGTTGCTGCGTGGATTAAGCAACGCAGGCAGGAGGAGGTAATTGTGATTAAAGAGAGCATCCTGAGAATCCCCGCCATCCACTGTGGCGGGTGCGTGACCAGCGTCAAGAGAACGCTGCAAGCACTGCCCGGCGTGGGTATCACCGACATAGACCCCACGACCAAACTGGCCCGCCTCACCTTCGACGACTCGGTGTTGAGCCTGGACCGCATCCGAGAATCCCTCGAGGAGATTGGCTTCAGCCCCGACGAACAATAGCACAGGTAGGAAAGCAGTAGCTATGTCAGCCATATCCCATATCAGCAACACGTTGCTGACCTTGCCGCGGCGCACTGGCCGAGGAGGGCTTTTCTTGGGCGCCGTGGCCGCAGGGGTGTTAGTGGCACTTGTCAGCTCGCGGGTTACCGTGCTGGACATTTCTAACTTCTCGGACCTCCAGAATCTCCTGGTATCCAGCCCCGGCAGCACCCAGTCCTTGGTCGCCATTGCCGTCGCCTTCGCCATCGGTGCCAGCATGGTCGTGCTGCCCTGTGGCTTCCCCTCGGTGTTCATGGTGCCGGTGATTCTAAAATCGCGCCCCGGGCTCGCCCAGCAGGTGGTGCTAAGTGTGTTATTCATAGCCGGCGGCGTCCTGCTTCTGGCCGCCGCCGGGGTAGTGCTCAGCTTCTTCGGCGTCGGCATCCTGGAGCTGGTCTCCACCCAGCGGGCGAAAATGATAACCTCGGCCATCCTCTACTCCATATTGGGAGCCATCACGCTGGGGTATGCACTCAGCGCCCTGGGCTTTCTGAAGCTGCCCAGTCTTCAAGCCCGGGTTGCTGGCCCCAAGTTACCAGAGCAGAACCGCCCCTATTCGCGGTCCCTGATACTGGGGGCCGTCTTCGGGGGTGGGATGGGGATTGCCTGCCCCATGCCGACCTATTACCTGATCCTGGGCTGGGTAGTAGCCGCGGCCAGTCCCCTCTATGGAGCGGTCCTAATGGCAGGCTACGGACTGGGGCGGGTGGTGCCGGCACTGGCCATTGGGGCGATGCTCTCAGGTGGCACCAGTGGCAGGCTGGTATCGCGGCGCATGGCCTCAGTCCAAGAACGAATCGAATTGCCGATAGCCCTGGTGATGGCTATGACGGGCGCCTACTTGCTGGTGTTCTTTGGGGGTGTGGTGGGCCTGAGGGTCTTATGACAATAGCAGTGAGGCCGGGCGGCTGTGCTGTTCAGCCCCGTGAGCTGCTGCGTGGAATGAAGCGACAGAGGAGCCAAAGTAGGCATGGAAGGTCTGATATTTGTAGGGCTGATATTGGCCTGCTGTGTGGGGATACCGGCAGCTATCGCCATCAAGTCGCGCCGGGGGGGTAAGAATGGGAACCGCACTTGAGAAGGGGGAGCTGAAACCAAACCCTTTCCTGGTTAGCAATCTGCTCTTTGCCCTGCTGGCCATGCTCTTTCTCAGCAGTTGCGGAGGGCCAGCGCCGGAATCCAGCGGTCCTCTGGCCCCGGACTTCACAGTGCAGACTATGGACGGCTCAAGCTTCACCCTCTCCCAGCACCGGGGGAAGGTGGTCATCCTCTTTGCCATGGCGGCCTGGTGTCCTACCTGTGTGCCCGAGACCCAGGCATTGGCCCACATATACCAGGAATACCGGGACAGAGGGGTGGAGGTGCTCATCCTGGATGTGTGGCCTGGGGAGACCGAGAGGCAACTCCTCCGGTTCAAGAGCTCCGCCCAGGGTGGGGACCACTTCTGGGCCATGGACACGGAAAGCCGCTGGGCCCTGGCCTATGAGATAAGGACTCTGGACACCACTGTCATCGTAGACCGGCAGGGCCGGATTGCCTACCGGGACGGGAGCCCCACGCCCTACCAGAGGCTCAAAGAAGAGATAGAGCGTCTCCTGTGATTGCAGAGCTGGTAGCCACCCTGGCCAACTGGTTGCCCGTAGGCTACGCCTTCGGTGCCGGAATGCTGGCCACGGTCAACCCCTGCGGCTTCCTGCTGCTGCCGGCGTATATCGCCCACTATCTGGGGAGTAGCGAGGAAAACCCTCACCTCCGGTCCCTGCCTCTCCGGGGGCTGCAGGGGCTATCCCTCGGTCTCACCATGACCCTGGGTTTAGTGGTGGTATTTGCCACTATAGGGCTGGCTGTCGCTCTGGGGGGCCAGGCGGTGTACCGGGCCTTCCCCGTGCTATTCCCCGTGGCCGGTCTGGCCATCGGGGCCGCCCTGGCCGGGCTGGGGCTGTGGCTCCTTTTCCGAGGCGGCCCGATGGGCATTGCCGCCACCGGCCGGCTGGCGGCGCTCTTTCGTGGGGACCGGCGCAGTGCCTTCCGCTTCGGGGTGGCCTACGGAGTAGCCTCCCTGAGCTGCACCCTGCCCATTTTCCTGCTGGTGGTGGGCAGCGCACTGGCTGCCCAGGACACAGGCCGCGCCTTCCTTCAGTTCCTGAGCTATGGCCTGGGCATGGGGCTCCTGGTGACAGCAGTCATAGTAGGCACCGCCTTGTTCAAGGGCGCCCTGGACCGGCATCTCCGCCGGCTCGTCCCCTATATTCACGAGATAAGCGGGGTATTCTTAGCAGGTGCAGGGGCATATCTCATCATATACTGGATAAGGTACGGAGACCTGGTCTGAGGGCAATACCCCGTCAATTAAGAGCACTCCCGTAAACGGGCGAGCGTGAGCCTCACCGGGGGGGCGGGCCCCTGTGCCGGGGAAGCGGGCTACTTCCGGATGGGGGTCACCGGGTGGCCGCCGAACTCCCGTCTCAAAGCGGCCACCAGCCGGGCGCCAAAGGACTCCCTCCGGCTGCTGTAGCGCTGGGAGAGGGCCGCCCCCAACATAGGAAAGGGGACGCCGCTCTCCAGGGAGGCCTCCACCGCCCAGCGGCCGGTCTCCCCACCACCCACCTCCGCCGCCACCCCCTCCAGACGCCCATCCTGCTCCAACACCCGCTGCGCCAGCCCTAACAGCCAGGAGCGCACTACCCCGCCGTTGTTCCAGATGCGGGCCACCAGCCCCAGATCCAGCTCAAAGGGGCCCTCACGGAGCAGCTCAAAACCCTCGGCGTAGCACTGGAGGAGGGCATACTCCACACCGTTGTGCACCGTCTTGACGAAGTGGCCTGTCCCACTGGGGCCCACATGGCCGTAGCCGCCGGGAGCGGCCAGGGACTCCAATAGGGGCTCCATCCGCTTGAAGGCTGCCTCCGCGCCACCCACCATGAGGGATAGCCCCTGCTCCGCCCCCTCCAGGCCGCCGCTGGTGCCCACATCCAGGAAGTCTATCCCGCTCTCCTGTAGCTGCTGCGCCCGGCGCACCGAGTCCTTGTAGTTGGAGTTGCCGCCGTCCACCACCATGTCGCCCACCGCCAGGTGAGGCAGCAACCCATCAAAGATAACCCCGTCCACCGGCTTGCCCGCCGGCACCATCACCCAGATGGTACGGGGCGGGGCCAGCGCACCGGCCAGCTGCTCCAGGCTCCCCACCCCCTCCACCCCCCGGGAAGCCACCGTGGCCACCGCCTGGGGGGACATGTCGTAGGCCACCACCCTGTGTCCGGTGGAGGCCAGTTTAGCGGTCATGGCCTGGCCCATCCGGCCCAGGCCCACAAAACCTAATTCCATGGTTCCACCTCAATCACCGTCTTTATGTGCTTGGGGTCACTGAGGGCAAAGGCCCTTTCATAGTCCTCCAGCCGGAAGCGGTGGGTGAACATCTCCTTCAGCATCCCGCTGAACTGGGAGTCTATCTGCGGTATATCCTTCACCGCCATCTCAAAGTGGCTGCGGTTGGAGTTCACGCTGCCCACCACCACCTGGTTGTAGCGCACAATCTGGCGTACCAGCTGGCCGGCATCCACCTGGAGGGGCACGCCTTCCCGGGGGATACCTGTCATCACATAGATGCTGCTGCGGGACATGAAGCTGATGAGCTCCACGGCGGTGGCAGCAGCTCCGGAGGCCTCAAATATTATGTCAAGATTGCCCGCCGTGCAGCACAGCTCCACCATCTCCTTAGGGGTCTTGGTGCGAGCATCTATGTATATGGCCCCCAAGTGTTTGACCAGATGCACCTTGGGGCTGTCCTCGGAGACAATATCGGCCACATAGGTATTGACCCCGGCCAGGCGCAGCAGCGCGGTGCCCAGTAGCCCCAGAGGCCCCGCCCCCACCACCAGGGCGGTGCGGCACCCTCCCCAGCCCCCGGAGTCAAAGGTGTGGTCCGGATGGGGACAGGCCCAGGCCATGCGGGACTGGATAAACCTTATCTGCTCTATCCCCTTTTCAGCGATGCTCAGGGGCTCGGTGAGCACACCACACCACGCCGCCTCCCGGGGCACCTTGACGATGTACTGCTCTAGGTCTACGACGAATTGGGTAAGGAAGCCGTCCAGCTTGTGGATGCCCCGTTCGGTGAACAGGCCGGTCATGCACATATCGCTCTGGTTATGCAGGCAAGGCTGGCATATTCCACAGCCCCGGCGCACCGTCATGGTCACCGGGTCACCGACGGCCAGCGACCTGATGCCGCTACCCACTGCCTCCACCACCCCCACCATCTCGTGACCCATGGCCATCTCGTTGCGGCCCTCGGCTATATCTTGGAGGTTATGGCGGACCAAATTGAAATCGGTGCCGTCCAGGCCCACCTCCTTCACCCGCACCAGCACCTCGTCCGGCTGCTTAATCCCGGGCACGGGGAGCTCAAAGGCGTGAACGCCCGGCTTCCCCCGCACCATGCCTACGGCCAACATCTCAGGGCATCCCCTTTCCCCCAAAGTCAACCCAATATGGTGTTCCTCTAATTCTATACTACCTGCTGATAGGGTGCCAATGGCCTTGACACCACGCAGGCCCCAAGCCGATAATTACAATTACTTACCATGGGAGAACAAACACCAGTTGCGCCAGTGACAAGACCCAGTGTAGCCGGACTCAGGCGCAAGGCCTGGGAGGTACGCCGGGATACACTCATAATGCTGGAAGCCGCCGGCGCCGGCCACTCGGGCGGCTCCCTGTCCGAAGTAGAGCTCCTCATCTCCCTGTACTACTACAAGCTGCGCCACGACCCCCAGGACCCCGACTGGGAGGGCCGGGACAAGTTTATCCTCTCCAAGGGCCACGCCTGCCCCGGCCTGTACACGGTGCTGGCCCACCGGGGCTTCTTCCCCAAGGAGGAGCTGTTTACCTTCCGCAAGCTGGGCTCCCGGCTCCAGGGCCACGCCTATCTGGGGGTGCCCGGGGTAGAGGCCTCCACCGGGTCACTGGGCCAGGGGCTCTCTATAGCCAACGGCCTGGCCCTGGCCGCCCGGGCCGATGGCAGAGATACCCGGGTGTACTGCCTCATGGGGGACGGCGAACTGGATGAGGGCCAAGTCTGGGAGGCAGCCATGACCACCGGCTTCCGCCGCCTGGACACCCTGTGCGGCATCGTGGATCGCAACCACATCCAACAGGACAGTTTCACCGAGGAGATAAAAGACCTGGAACCCCTGGGGCAGAAGTGGGCCGCCTGCGGCTGGCATGTGATTGATGTGGACGGCCACGATGTGGCCGCCCTGATGGAGGCCCTGGACGCCGCTGAAAGGGTCAAGGGGAAGCCCACGATGCTCATCGCCCACACCATCAAGGGTAAAGGGGTCTCCTTTATGGAGAACCAGGCGGAGTGGCACGGCAAGGCCCCCAACAAGCAGGAGCTGGAGCAGGCCCTGGCCGAGCTGGACGAGGCCTACCGGCATGAGGCCCAGGGTGTCTGAGGTAAAGAAGGCGGCCACCAGGGACGGCCTGGGCCAGGGGCTGCTGGAGCTTGGCCGCAGCCGCCAGGATGTGTTTGTGCTGGCCGGAGACCTGGCCGAGTCCACCCGGGCACATCTCTTCCAAAGGGAGTTCCCGGAGCGCTTCCTCAACATGGGCATCGCCGAACAGGATATGCTGGGCACCGCCGTCGGCCTGAGCCTGGCAGGGAAAATTCCCTTCGTGTGCTCCTTCACCGTTTTCGTCTGCGGCCGAGGCTACGACCAGATACGCATCTCCGTGTGCTACAACAACCAGAATGTGAAGATAGTCGGCTCCCACAGCGGCATTACCGTGGGCAGCGATGGCGCTACCGCCCAGGCCCTGGAGGACATCGCCATGATGCGGGTGCTGCCCAACATGACCGTTCTCGTCCCCGCCGACGCCATAGAGGCCCGCAAGGCCACCGTGGCCGCCGCCGGCGTGCCGGGGCCGGTCTTCCTGCGCCTGGGCCGCGCCGCCGTGCCTACAATCACCGCCGAGGACGACCCCTTTGAGGTAGGCCAGGCCAGGGTGCTGAGGCCGGGACGAGATGTCACCCTGGTGGCCTGCGGCATCATGGTAAACGAGGCCCTGCACGCCGCTCAATTGCTGGCCGATGACGGGGTGGATGCCGGGGTCATCAATGTGCACACCATCAAGCCCCTGGATGTGGCTACCCTGGTCCAGGAGGTCCAGGCCACCGGCGCCGTGGTGACCGCCGAGGAGCATCAGGTACACGGTGGCCTGGGCAGCGCCGTGGCCGAGGTGGTCACAAGGCACTGCCCCTGCTACATAGATATGGTGGCGGTGCAGGGTGTCTTCGGCGAGTCCGGGGAGGCCGACGAGCTGCGGGAGAAGTACGGCCTCACCTATCAGCACATCCGGGAGAAGGCCCTGGGGCTCCTCAAAAAGAAGAGCGCCCGCCGCTGACCCCCGACACCGAGGAGGCACCATGAAGATGGCACAGCTTCTCAACCTGGGGCAAAGCCCCTGGCTGGACATGATTGAGCGGGGCCACACCC
>JAZGBK010000106.1:0-3476 GCA_036476365.1 Dehalococcoidia bacterium | reverse complement strand
TCATATGGCCGGCCGGGTAAGGGGGCAGACCGCGCTGACTCCGCTGGAGCAGGTGCTGGACGGCAACAAGGAGCTTCCGGCCGAGTTGCTGGAGCTGATGCACCGCCTCAGCGCTTAGGCAAGGTGACATTTGGACTCTAACTGGACCTCTATAGACCGGGTCAACCAGGATGTAAGGGGCGTGCTGCGCAGGGCCGGGGAGGACGGCCTGACCGTGCTGGACGAGGTGGCCCTCCGGGAGCGGCTGATTGAGCCCCTGGTATATGGCGCCGTGCTGGGCCGGGACGCCGTGCTCAGGGATATATGTCGCTGGCTCATCCGGAAGGCGGCCCGGGCGGTGGGTGTATTCCCCGCCTCCATCTACGAGCTATATGTGGCCAGGGGGCAGGGGGGGTGGAGAGGCCCCACCGTGCCCGCCATCAACGCCCGGGGGCTGACCTACGATATGGCCCGGGCCGCCTTCCGGGCGGCCCGGCAGATAGAGGCGGGGGCCTTCATCCTGGAGATTGCCCGCTCCGAGATAGGATATACTCAGCAGCCCCCTGCCGAGTATGCGGCGGCGGTCCTGGGGGCGGCCATCCGGGAGGGCTATCGGGGGCCCGTCTTTCTCCAGGGCGACCACTACCAGGTGAGCCGGTCACGCTTCCAGCAGGAGCCACAGGCAGAGATACAGGCCCTCCGCAGCCTGATAGCCGAGTCTATCCAGGCAGGGTTCTTCAACATAGACATTGACGCCTCCACCCTGGTGGACCTCTCCCGCTCCTCCCCCGAGGCCCAGCAGGAGCCCAACTATACGGTGACCGCCGAGCTGAGCGACGCTATCCGGGAGCACCAGCCTACGGGGGTTACCATTTCTATCGGCGCCGAGATTGGTGAGGTGGGTGGGCGCAACAGCACTGTGGAGGACCTGGACGCCTTCATGTCGGGCTACCTCCGCAGCACTGGGGTGCAGGGTGTCTCCACCGGCATCACCAAAATGAGCGTACAGACGGGCACCAGCCACGGTGGGGTGCTGCTCCCCGACGGCTCGATGGCCCAGGTGAGCCTGGACTTTCATACCCTGCAAAGACTATCCGAGGTTGCCCGGGAGCGGTATGGAATGGCCGGGGCGGTGCAGCACGGGGCCTCCACCCTGCCCGACGAGCTTTTCCACCGCTTCCCCCAGGTGGAGACGGCAGAGATACACCTGGCTACCGGCTTCCAGAACACCGTTTATGATAGCCCCCATTTCCCTTCAGGTCTCCGGGAGGAGATTTATGCCTATGTGCGGGAGGCATACGGGGCTGGGAAGCTCCCCGAGGAGACGGATGCCCAGTTGCTCTACCGGGAAAGGAAGCGGGCCTGGGGCCCCTTTAAAGGAAAGACATGGGACATCCCCGAGCCCAACCGTAGCCGCATCGGAGGGGAGCTGGAGGCAAGGTTCACCTTCCTGTTTGCCCAGCTTGGCATCGCCCATACCCGGGAGCTGGTTGACAGGTATATCCGGCCGGTAGCTGCCCCCGTGCCGATGCCCGCCCAATTGAAGAAAGGTTGGTAAGGTGGGAGGGGCAGTGTATATTTCGGGCCGGGCGGCCCCCGCAGTTTGGGTCAAAGGGCGGTTAGCTCAGTTGGTTAGAGCACCTGCTTTACACGCAGTGAACCACTGAGCACTGTCTGGCTGGTAGTCAAGTGAACGGGGGCCACCTTCACCCGGGGTGGCCCCCCTGCCTTTATGGGGCCAATCCGAACTGCTGACTTTTTCCACACGCTGGAACTCACCGCCCCATTACTTGCCTCCGGGGCAATTCCCACATCGGTGGGCAAGGAGGTAGCATGGCGAGTAGAAGGAACTACCGGTGGCAGGACGTGAACAAGAGCGGCCTTAACCTGGAGACCCTGGCGCAGCACTTTGAAGTGTTTAACCGGAGCGAGAATAAGTCGCCACGGACGGTGGAGTGGTACAGGCAGGTGCTGGCCCTGTTCATCCGCTGGCTGCAGTCCGGGGGGCACCCGACCAGCCTGGGGACTGTGGGGCAAGACGAAGTGAGAGGCTTCATCCTCCACCTCCAGGAGAAGCTGGTGAACGGTCATCCCCTTTCCAGCCACACCGTATGCAACCGGGTGCGAGCGTTGAAGGCCTTCTTCTCCTGGTTGGCAGGCGAGGGCTACACAGGAGAGGACCGGCTGGCCAAAGTGAGGATGCCCAAGGCCACCCAGCAACTCATTGAGCCCCTGAGTCAAGAGGAGGTGGACAGGCTGTTCGCCGCCATCAACCCCGACACCGCCTTGGGCTCCAGGAACACGGCCGTCCTGGCGTTGATGCTGGACACAGGGCTGCGGCTTTCCGAGGTGAGCACCCTGGAGGAGGACGATGTCCACCTGGAGGAGCGCTACATCAAGGCAATGGGGAAAGGGGCCAAGGAGCGGATGGTGGCCTTCGGCGCCACCTGTCAACGGGCGCTCCTGCGCTACTACCACCACTTCCGGGTGGAGCCAGCGCACGGTGGTGTGACCACCTTCTTCCTCACCCTGGACGGATACCCGATGACGGGACAGGCGATAAAGTCGATGATGGATCGATTGCGGCAGGCGACCGGGGTGAGGAGGCTTCACCCACACCTGATGCGGCACACCTATGCCACCCGCTTCCTGCTCAACGGTGGTGATGTGTTCCTACTGAAGCAAAACCTGGGACACTCCACCCTGGCCATGGTGGAGCGCTACCGGCACATCGCCAGCCGCCAGGCCGCCCTGGCCAGCCAGCCCTTCTCGCCTCTGGACCGGATGAACTCCCCGGCGCTGAGGCGGACAGGGCGGCGCTACGCGGGGAACTCCCTGGGGATATATCCCAACGCTGGCAAGCCCCGCGAGGCCAGACCGCGCAGCCACAGGCTGTGGCGGGGCGGTCACCGCCCCCCACAACCCCAGCACTAAAAATGGCTCTGGCCCCGGCGCCGCAGAGGGGCATAGCCGGCGGAGAGGAGCAATTCCTCCACGTCGTACAGGCTGACCTGGTCTGAACCTGATGCCAGGGCCAGAGCCAGCATGAGGGCCACATCCCGCGAGGGCTGGCGTCTCTCTCCGCTCTCCAGCCTGAGCAGATAGGCCTCGTTCAACCCGGTATACTGGGCCAGGCGATAGCGGGACTTGTCCGCCTTGCGCCGCAACTCCTGCAGGCACCGGCCGAACTGAGTAGTCTGGACTGCCACCTTTTGAACCATCCTGACTGTCCCTTCTAACTGCCCCTTGACAGCGTGACCCCGGAAGGCTATAATCCCGGAGTAGTGAGATACAATGCTTTATCCAACAATTCACTCCGGCATCAGGGAGTATGCTCCCGATGGCGGGATTTGTCAAGAGGGTACGCAAGTGGTTGAGAGATTTCGTTGCCTTACGTGTGGTCATGTCTGGAAGCCCAGAGGGGACAACCCAGCCTCCACTCAATGTCCCCAGTGCCGCCGGCACCGAATCATTGATGAAGGGACCTTTCAAAACCA
>JAZGBK010000105.1:0-2516 GCA_036476365.1 Dehalococcoidia bacterium | reverse complement strand
GCCCCAGATACGGCGCAGGCTGTAGCCGGCGTTGCGCATGATGACGGTGGTGGCGAAGCCCCGGGGGAACTCGTGGACGAGCACCGCCAGGGCGATGGTGAGTCCCACCGCCGGGGACAGGTGGAAGCCGATGCCGATGGCCACCCCGTCCAGCAGGCTCTCGGCGGCGATGCCGATGAGGGCCGTCCCGCCGAGGGTGTGCACCTCGCACTCGCCCTCGGGGCAGGAGTGGACCATTACCAGCTTCTCCACCAGGTACAGGGAGAAGAAACCCACCGCCAGGGCGACGAAGTTGGGCTCCCCCTGTTTCGCTATCTGGGGGAGCATCTCCAGGAAGGCCACCGAGAGCATCACCCCGGCGGCGAAGCCGAGGAGGTAGCGAGAGCCTATGTCACGGATACGGGTATAGAGGGGCAGCATACCCCCGCTGATGGTGGAGGCCGCCGCGATGAGGCCGAACAGGAGGGCCGCCATCTATACCAGTTGCTCCACGACTCGGTCCGAAGCGTAGAACAGGCCCATACCGGCCAGCACGAAGAGCACTGCCACCCGGGAGGGCCCCCGGCCGGCGGCGGGGAGGAGGTCGCTGGCGCCGACATGGATGAAGGTCCCGGTGGCCAGCCCCAGGAAGACTCCGGTCAGGGTGGGGCTAAGCGTGCCTATAATGAAGACGAACACAGTGCCCACCACGGTGATGAGGCCGATGGCCACCGCCGAGGCAAAGGCTATCCCCCGCCCCAGCCCCGAGGCCCGGCTGGTGGCGGCTATGGCGAAGCCCGCCGTTACCTCGTGCATCACCACCGCCAGGAACATGAGCACCCCCAGGGCGGGGCTGGTGAGGAAGCCCACCCCGATGGCGACGCCGTCAAAGAAATCGTGGATGGAGAGGCCCAGGATGGTGGCTATGCCCACCCCGGGGTGGAGCAGCACCTCTTCATGCTCATGAGGGGCCAGGGTGCGCTTGCCCCTCTCCTCCAGATAGTGCTCCAGCAGGTGCTCGCTGACGAAGATGAGGAGGAACCCGAGCAAGATGTACAGGGTGAACTCAGTGCCCAGCTCTATGACCTCGGGCACCAGCTCCAGGAGGGCGGCGGCCAGGATGAAGCCCCCGCCCAGGCCCAGGAAGTTGGCCATGGTGGACCGGGACAGGTTGCGCTGGAAGACGGCCATGCCGCCGCCGATTATGTTGGCCCCGGCGGTAACCAGGCTCAGGAGCACCGCCACCAGCCACAGGGGCATGTCAGCCGCCCTCCTTCACATCAAATGCCGGTTACAGCCCCTTGTCCGCCAGGAAGGCGGCCAGGTCGGCCGTCCGGCAGCTATAGCCCCACTCGTTATCGTACCAGGACAGCACCTTTACCATGGTATCATCCAGCACCATGGTGCTGGGAGCGTCAAAGATGGAGCTATGTGGGTTGCCGATAAAGTCGGAGCTCACCAGCTCCTGGTCGCAGTACTCCAGGATGCCCTTGAGGGGGCCGCTGGCGGCCTGCTGAAAGGCGGCGTTCACCTCCTCGGCGGTCACCTTGCGGCCCAGGTCGGCCACGAAATCGCACACCGAGCCGGTGGCCACCGGTACCCGGAAGGCCATGCCGTGGATGCGGCCCTTGAGCTCGGGGATGACTATGGTCACCGCCCGAGCGGCCCCGGTGGTGGTGGGGATGATGTTGACCGCCGCCGAGCGGGCACGCCGCAGGTCCGAGTGGAACGTGTCCAGCAGGCTCTGGTCGTTGGTATAGGCGTGGATGGTGGACATGAGGCCCCGCTGCAGGCCGAAGCTATCGTGCAGTACCTTGGCCACCGGGGCGATGCAGTTGGTGGTGCACGAGGCGTTGGAGAGCACCCGGTGCTTGGCGGGGTCGTACATGTGCTCGTTGACCCCCAGCACCACCATCAGGTCCTCGTTCTTGGCGGGGGCGGAGATAATGACCTTCTTGACGCTATCCCGCAGGTGGGCGGCGGCCTTTCCGGCATCGGTAAAGATGCCGGTGGACTCCACCACCACCTGAGCGCCCACGCTGCCCCAGGGGATTTTCCCCGGGTCCCGCTCGGCGAACACCCGTATATCGTGGCCGTCCACCCGGAGGGAGTCCTGGGTGGCCTCCACCTTGCCCGGATAGCGACCGTAGGTGGAGTCCCAACGCAGCAGGTGGGCGTTGGTAGGGATGTCGCAGAGGTCGTTGACGGCCACCACCTCCAGCTTGCCGGGGTGGCGCTCCTGTGCCGCCCTCAGCACCTGGCGGCCGATGCGCCCGAAGCCGTTAATGCCGATCCTGGTGGTCATAGCCAAATCTCCTTAGCCTTCATTCTCGCTGGCCGTGTTCGGCGCTCACCTCGGTGGCTATGCCCCCCCGGGGGGCGAAGCGGGCGCTCACCCGCATCCACACCGGGTCCAGCAACCCCACCAGGTCCTTCAGGATGCGGTTGACGCTGTGCTCCTGGAGGATGCCCACGCTGCGGAACGAGGTGAGGTAGAGCTTCAGGGTCTTAAGCTCCACCAGCTTGTGGCGGGGGGT
>JAZGBK010000104.1:0-2276 GCA_036476365.1 Dehalococcoidia bacterium | reverse complement strand
CAATGGGTGCGGTGCTACTATCCCCACATCTGCGGTACTTCATCGTAAGCCCGGGCTGCAGAGAATCAAAGGGAGGTGGCCAAAATGGCGGAGGTATTTGCACCAGTCCCAGCCCCGATTGTCGTGGACATAGACTACCCGGAAGGGCTTTCCCGGGGGAAGCTGCTGCTCAAGGTTCTTCTGGGGTGGCTCTATGTCGGCATCCCCCACGGCATAATCCTCTACCTCTACGGTATCGCTGTCAGTGTTACTACCTTTATCGCCTTCTGGATTATCCTGTTTACGGGGCGGTACCCCAGGGGCCTTTTCGACTTCTCAGTGGGATACTGGCGCTGGTCAACGCGTGTAACGGCCTACCTGGGTCTGCTCCGGGACGAGTACCCACCCTTCAGCGGCCGTCCATAGCTGACCCGCCTTGAAGCACCTTCTCCCCGCAGCCGTGGCGGTTGTGGGAGGAGTCTTTGGCATTTTGGGGGCCTTCATAGAGGAGGCCCAGGCGGGCCTCCTGGTACCATTCCTGGCAGCGCCCATCGTTGAAGAAGCGCTAAAACCCTCGGGTGTCTATCTGCTGCTGGCCAAGTGGCCCCATCTCCTCCGCAGCCAGCTACATACTGCGTATCTGGCAGCCATAGGCGGTATCTCCTTCGCCGTGGTGGAGAACATCATCTACCTGACCGTCTACTTCCCTGAGCATAGCCAGGCGCTGGTGGTGTACCGTTTCACTGTGGCCCTTGGTATGCACGCCGCCGCCAGCTTCATCTTTGGCTTTGGCATAAACCGGAGGCTGGTGGCCTCGGTGTGGGGGGAGGTGCCTTTTCTATCGGGCAGCAAGAAATTCTTCATCACCGCCATAGTGCTGCATGGTGTCTATAACATAGCTGCGGCGGTTGCCCAGGTCTCAGGGCTACTGAAGCTCTAATCAGGCCTGGGGGATGTTCCTGGTCTCAGTTAGTGGCCGGCTTCTGGATGCGCACCACCACCCGGTGGTAGCCCGAGGCGCCATCGGGGAGGGGCTTGTGGCGCTCCGCTGTCTGCAGTCCCCCGGTGCTATCGGTGGCCCGCACCAGCAGCTCGTAGCGGCCTGGGGTGGGGTCCCACTCCCGGAGCCACAGCACCCAGGTGAAGGGGGATAGCGATTTCTTTACCTCCGCCGGGAGCCATGTCCGCCCGCCGTTGGTGCTCACCTCCACCTGGGAGATGCCCTGGTCCCCGGCAAAGGCCACGCCGCCTATGACAGCGACCTCGTCCGGGTAGCTATCGCCGTAGGCGGGCAGGTCAATGCGGGAGGATGTCTTTATCACCGCCTGGTCGCTCCACCCCCGTTCCTGCCAGTAGCCCTGGAAGTCGTAGTCCACCACCTCCATGCGCTTGAGCCACTTCCCATTCTTCATGCCGTAGATGCCGGGCACCAGCGCCCGCAGGGGGAAGCCATGGGGTGTGGTGAGGGGCTCGTCGTTCATATGGTAGGCCAGCAAGGTGCCCGACTCCAGGGCCTTGTCCAGGGGGAAGCTATCTGAGTAGCCGTCCTCTCCGGTGAGCACCACCTTTATGGCCCCGGGCCTGACCCCGGCCCGCCCCAGCAGGTCGGACAGGCGGATTCCTCGCCACAGGGCGTTGCCCATGAGGTGGCCGCCTACCTCGTTGCTGATGCACGCCAGGGTGAGGTACTGCTGTGTGCCGTCCAGTGCCAGCAACTCCTGGTAGCTCAGGGTGAAGGGCTGCTCCACCAGGCCGGAGACCTCCAGCTCCCATCTCGCCTCGTTGACATCGGGGTCAAAGAAGTTCTTGGAGACAGTGTAGAAGTCAGAGGTGGGGGTCACCTCCGGTGGCAGCCCCCCGGCATTCAGCAACGCCCCCGTGGTGAGATGGGTCAGCGCCCACAGCCACCGCCCCAGGACTACAACCGCACCGGCAGCCACCACCCCCAGGGCCAGCCGGCGCACCAGGCGCCGCCGCACCCGGTCCACAGGGGCCGGCGGCCCGGCAAGGTGGGGTAGGGCCCAGGCTGCTGCCTTTAGTATCAGGATATAGGCCGCCACTACGAGGGACCAGAAGAGGGAGGACATCAGAGCACCGGCGGCGGCTGAGGCCCCGAAGAAGTCCTGGCCCAGGGCGGGCAGCAGCACGGCACCGGCCGCCAGCCACAGCCCCAGGCCCAGCACCAGGGGGTAGGCCCATCCGGGGCGGTGCAGGCGGTCGGCCGCTACCCCCACCGCCCCTCCCGCTGCCAGCCAGCCGGCGGCGATGAGGAGCAGCACTGCTGGTTTGGCGACTTG
>JAZGBK010000103.1:0-4750 GCA_036476365.1 Dehalococcoidia bacterium | reverse complement strand
CAGCGGCAGCAAATTCATCTACTTCAGGGGGATACTCGGCGGCGCTCTGGTTCATTGGCTCTGCCAGGTGGTCACTGACCATGCTTACGACGAATTCCCTGGTGGCTTCCATGTTGCGCAGGGTGTCTTTCTTTTCTCCCCCACGCCGCCTCACCACGCTCAGGCATACGGTTGGTGGCTTGGAGCAGACGCCGGTAAAGAAACTGAACGGCGCCAGGTTGTGGATGCCGTCTGGAGCTATAGTAGAGACCAAGGCGATGGGACGGGGAACAATCAGCGAGATGAGAAGCTGGTACACATCCCGGTGCTCCAATGGGGCTGGATCGATTTCCATGACTACCTCCATAGCTTAGTATAAGTGGCGCTCTTTGCCGCCGCGCGTTTAGCACAGTGTAGCTCAGGATAGGGAGGCTTAACAACCATACATTCATGAGGTTGTTTAGCCGGCATTTTCGTTCCCACCCGCCCGCCCGTGGATTATATCTGGGGGGCTTTGCCCCCCAGGCCCCCTTGGGGTCCGAGGGCGTAGCCCTTCCGGAGAAGGGCGCAGCCCCCGAATCTATGTACCGGGCGGTGGGTAGGAAACTGTATCTTTCTATAGGTTGAAAAGGGCAGCATCCTGTGCTATATTTTGACTCGGAGGGATCGCATAGTGGTCTAGTGCGGCCGCCTGCTAAGCGGCTGGAGGGGGTAAACCCCTCCCATGGGTTCGAATCCCATTCCCTCCGCATAGTAGAATGCTAACAGCCTGCCCCTGAGAGAGGGGCAGTTTCATATCTACTAACTTTTGTGATATGCCACACTATCACGTTCAGACTTTCGGCTGCCAGATGAACCGGGCCGAGTCGGCCAGGCTGACGGCGATGCTGCGGGGTTGGGGGTTTGAGGAGGCCGCCTCGCCGGAGGCCGCCGATGTGGCCGTAATAAACGCCTGCGTGGTGCGCCAGCGGGCCGAGGAGCGGGCGGTATCCCGCATCCGGGCACTGGAGGCCCTGAAGCAGTCCCGCCCCGGGCTCACCCTGGCCGTTACCGGCTGCCTGGTGCCCCCCCAGAACGGCGGACTGCGGGAGCGCTTCCCCCGCGTGGACCTCTTCCTTCCGGCGGGGGAGCTGGGTGGGTTACAGATGTGGGCCGGGCAACATTGTCCGGCAGCCGGCCGCGCCCTGCCCGCCGCTGCTGGCCCCAGTGCCTTCCTGCCGGTCATCCAGGGGTGCAACAACGGCTGTACCTATTGCATCGTGCCCTCCCGGCGGGGCCCGGAACGCAGCCGTCATCCCGACGAGGTGGTGGCTGAGGCCCGGGAGATGGTGCAACACGGGGCCAGGGAGGTGGTGCTGCTGGGGCAGAGTGTCAACGCCTACGGCCGGGACCTGCCCGGCGGCGGGACTGACCTGGCCGGGCTGCTCCGGGAGCTGCATGCCGTTGAGGGCCTGCGGCGTATCCGCTTTCTGACCTCCTACCCCACCGACATCACGGACGATTTCCTGCACACCGTGGCCTCCCTGGACAGGGTGTGCCCCGCCTTCAGCCTGCCCGTCCAGGCGGGGGACGATGACATTCTCTATGCCATGGGGCGGCGCTACACCGCTGCCCAGTACCGGGAGCTGGTGTCGCGCATCCGGGAGGCCCTGCCCGGCGCGGGGATTACCACCGATGTCATCGTGGGTTTCCCGGGGGAGACCGAGGAGCAGTTTGGACGCACCGTCTCCCTGGTGGCGGGGGTGGGCTTTGATGCGGTGCACATCGCCCTCTACTCCCCGCGGCCCGGCACCGCTGCTGCCCGCTCCCTGAAGGACGATGTGGCTTCAGGGGAGAAGAAGCGGCGCCAGCGCAGGCTGGAGGCGGTGCAGCGGGAGGTGGCCAACACGGCTGGCGCCCGGCTGGTGGGGCAGGAGGTGGAGGTGCTGGTGGAAGGGGTGTCCCCCCAGGGGCAGGGGCGGGGCCGCACTCCCTCCGGCTGGTTGATGTTCTTCCCCGCTGGTGCTGATGTGGTGGGCCGGGAGGTGGTGGTGAGGGTGGAGCAGGCCTCCCCGTGGTGGCTGCAAGGCACCCTGAAAGGGGGTCGCAAAACGGATGGTTAAGACATCCCCGGTAGCTGCCAGGGAGGATATAAGTCAGCTACAAGGACGCATCCGGGATAAGGCCCGGGAGATGCACGCCGTCATCGTAGCCCACAACTATCAGCGCCCCGAGGTGCAGGATGTGGCCGATTTCGTGGGCGATTCCCTGGAGCTGGCCCGCCAGTGCGCCCAGACGGAGGCCGAGGTCATCGTCTTCTGCGGGGTGAACTTCATGGCGGAGAGCGCCGTCATCCTCAACCCCAGCCGCCAGGTGCTGCTGGCCGAGGGCACCGCCGGCTGCCCCATGGCCGACATGATAGACGAGGTGGACCTGCGGGAGTGGCGGGACCGCTATCCGGGGGCGGCGGTGGTGGCCTATGTCAACACCACCGCTGCTGTCAAGGCGGAGAGCGATATCTGCTGCACCTCTGCCAACGCCGCCCGGGTGGTGGACTCCGTCCTAAACGACGAGGTCATCTTCGTCCCCGACGAGAACCTGGCCCACTGGGTGTCCACCCAGACCCGGAAGAAGGTTATCCCCTACCCCGGCTTCTGCATCACCCACCGCCGCCTCAGCGCCGAGCAGGTGCGACGGGCCAGGGCGCTGCATCCCGAGGCCCCGGTGGTGGTCCACCCCGAGTGCCTGCCGGAGGTGGCTGAGTTGGCCGATGCCGTGCTCAGCACCTCGCAGATGGTGCGCTTCTGCCGGGAGAGCCCGGCCCGTAGCTTCCTTATCGGCACCGAGATGGGGCTGCTGCACCGCATGCAGCAGGGGAGCCCGGACAAGACCTTCTACCTGATGTCCCCGGGGCTGGTGTGCCCCAACATGAAGAGGACCCGGCTGGACACAGTGCTACGCACCATGGAGGAGAGGCGCAACCAGGTAACCGTCCCCGAGGAAGTCAGGGTCAGGGCCCAGCGGGCCCTGGAGCGCATGCTGGCGGTAGTCTGATGGCTTATGATTACATAATCATCGGCAGCGGCATCGCCGGCCTCTACACCGCCATCCTGGCCCGGGAGCAGGGCACGGTGCTGCTCCTCACCAAGGGCAGCATTGACGAGTGCAACACCAAGTACGCCCAGGGGGGCATCGCCGCCCCGGTGGGCCCGGGCGATTCCCCGGAGCTCCACTATCAGGATACCATCGCCGCCGGGGCCGGTCTCTGTGACCCTGATGCGGTGCGTATCCTGGTGGATGAAGCCGCCGACCGCATTGCCGACCTCACCCGTTTCGGCATCCCCTTTGATACCGTGGGTGGTGAGGTGGCCCTGGCCCGGGAGGCGGCCCACAGCCTGCCCCGGGTGCTCCACGCCGGGGGCGACGCCACCGGTGAGCGCATTGAGACCATCCTCAGCCGCCTGGCCCGCTCCCTGCAGGTGCGCATCCTGGAGCACTGCCTGGCCGCCTACCTGGTGGTGGAGGAGGGCCGGGCGGTGGGGGTAAAGGCCATAGACCTCCTCTCCAGGCGGGAGATGGAGTATGAGGGGCGTTGCCTTATCCTGGCCACCGGCGGAGCGGGACAGCTCTTCCGCTTTACCACCAATCCTCCCATCGCCACCGGAGATGGCTTGACCCTGGCCTACCGGGCGGGGGCTGAGATTATGGACACCGAGTTCTTCCAGTTCCACCCCACCGCTCTGTGCCTTGACGGGGCACCCCCCTTTCTTATCTCCGAGGCCGTGCGGGGGGAGGGGGGCATCATGTGCAACTCCCAGGGCCGCCCCTTCATGCAGGACTACACCCCCGATGGCGACCTGGCCCCCAGGGACATAGTGGCCCGCAGTATCGTCGCCGAGATGGAGAAGACATCCAGCGACCGGGTGTTCCTGGATGTTACCCACCTGCCCTACCATACCGTCCTCTCCCGGTTCCCCAGCATCTATGCCTTCTGCCGGCAGCATGGACTGGACATCACCCGTTCTCTCATACCGGTGGCCCCTGCCGCCCACTATATGATGGGTGGGGTGCGCACCAATGTATGGGGGGAGACCAACATCGCCGGGCTGTTCGCCGCCGGGGAGACCGCCTGTACCGGGGTTCACGGCGCTAACCGGCTGGCCAGCAACTCCCTGCTGGAGGTGATGGTGTTCGCCAAGCGCATCCTGGCCCGTAGCCGGGAGATAGGTGAAGGTAGTCCGCCTCACACCCGGCGGGGGGGGAACGGTGTGCTCCATCTGCCCCAGCGCCAGCCCCCCTGGCTCTCGGCGCTCCCCGGCCGGGAGGCGGCACAGGCGCTGATGTGGGACAGGGTGGGCATCATCCGCTCCGGACAGGGGCTGGAGGAGGCCGCCCGGCAACTGGCAGCCTGGGAGGATGCCCTCCCCGACCCCACGGACAGGCCCTCCTTTGAGGATAGGAGCCTGGTCACCGTCGGCCGCCTTATGGCCGAGGCTGCCCTGCTCCGTGAGGAAAGCCGCGGGGCGCACTACCGGCTGGACTTTCCCCAGCCCGACCCCGTCTATCAGCGCCACATCATATTCCGCAGGGACGAGGAGGGCTGAATGCTGCTCTGGGCCGAGGTGGACCGCATAATTGACACTGCCCTGCACGAGGACCTCTCCCTGGGAGATATCACTACCGAGGGCCTGGTGTCGCCGGAGCTATCCGGCAGGGCCTCCTTCGTAGTCAAGGCCCCCGGGGTGCTGGCGGGCATAGAGGTGGCCCTGCGGGTGTGCCACAGGGCGGACCC
>JAZGBK010000102.1:0-4468 GCA_036476365.1 Dehalococcoidia bacterium | reverse complement strand
GCGGCGACGGCGAACAGGCTGACCAGGAGTGCCAGTACCACCGCCAGTCGAATTATTTTTGCCTTCATGTCCTGTGTTTCCTCCTTACTGTTGCATCTCCCCATAAAGGGGCAAACCAAAACCCCGGGTACCCGCCACAGACGGGATTACCGGGGCTAATATTCCCTCTTCTTCACATCCGGGCCTCCTTTCCCCATTCCCCGACTCGTCCGGGGTGGGCTAGGCATCTCTGGCTTCTAAACCGGAGAACAAATAAAAAACCGAGACGATTGCCGTCATAGCTGCTGCCAGAGCCTCCGGATGCCTTCCTATTCTGTTCGCTACCCTCCTCCCCCAAGCTGCCCTATATTATATAGCTTTTCCAGGCGTTGTCAAGGGGTTTTTTGGACTATTATTCAAAAAGAGTTTATCACTGGCTCCAACACCTGGTCTAAGAATTAGCCCATCTTATGGGCCTGCCCGGTCCTTATACAACTGCTATAACGCTCCGGCGGCCAAAAGGTTGCCCCCCCCGGTGAGGTGTTTCAGCGACCTTTGGTCCCACCCACCCTCCCAGGAATATTTTCCTAGAGGGCGAAGCTCCTAATGTCTCTGGTATAATCGGGGTGTGGGGGAAAGCCGGCTGCTGGTGCTCTTTGATGGCAACGCCATCGTCCATCGCGCCCACCATGCCCTTGCCCAGAGGCCGCTCTCCGTGGGCCGCACCGGCGAGGTGGTGAGCGCCGTCTTCGGCTTCGCCCAGATGCTGCTCAAGACGGCCAGCGAGCTCAGACCCAGCCACTGGGCGGTGGCCTTTGATTTCCCCGCCCCCACCTTCCGCCACCGCCAGTACGAGAAGTACAAGGAGCACCGCCCCCCCATGCCCGAGGAGCTGCGCGCCCAGTTCGGGCGGGTGCGGGAACTGGTGGCCGCCTTTCACATCCCCGCCTACGAGGTAGAGGGCTTTGAGGCCGATGATTTGCTGGGCACCCTCAGCCGCCAGGCAGAGGCCCAGGGGGTGGACACCATCATCGTCACCGGGGATGGGGATACCATGCAACTGGTCTCCCCCCGGGTGCGGGTGCTATACATCCGTCCTTCCGGTACCGGAAGGACCGGCAGCTTCAGCGATACAGAGGTCTACGACGCGGATAGGGTGCAGCAGAAATTTGGCGTTCTCCCGGCCCGCCTCCCCGACCTGAAGGGGCTCAAAGGGGATGCCTCGGACAACATCCCCGGCGTCCACGGCATAGGGGATAAGACCGCCGTGCGGCTCCTCCAGGAGTTCAGCAGCATAGAGGACATCTACCAGGCCCTGGACCAGGTCACACCGCCCAAGGTGCAGGAGCTGCTGCGTATGGGAGAAGCCCTGGCCCTGCAGAGCAAGGTGCTGGCCACCATAGTGACCGAGGCCCCCGTGGAGTTAGCGCTGGATGCCTGCGCCGTCACCGCCTACGACCGCTCCCGGGTGGTGGAGCTCTTCCGGGAGCTGGAGTTCAGCAGCCTGCTGGGCCGGCTGCCGGAGCAGGTGGGTGCCACGGTGGCTGCTAAAGAGGCGGCGTCCCCAGTAGATAAAGTAGCTAAAGAGGTCTCCCAGCCCGTCCTTCCAGTAAGGACTGCTCAACCCCCCCAGGGTGAATACCGGGTGGTGTCGGACGGCCCTGCCCTGGAGGGCCTGCTGCTGGAGCTAAGCCAGGCCACGGAGCTCTCGGTGGATGTGGAGACCACCGGCAAGGACGCTCGCACCGCCGCCCTGGTGGGCATCTCCCTCTCCTTCCGTCCCGGGGAGGGCTACTACATTCCGGTGGGCCACCAGGGGTGGGGGGAGCAGCTACCCCTCCCTCGGGTGATAGACGCCCTGCGCCCCGCCCTCACCTCGCCCTCCCTGCCCAAGCTGGCCCACAACGGCAAGTACGATATGACCGTGCTGCGGCGCTCCGGGGTGCTGGTGTCCCCCCTGAGCTTTGATACCATGGTAGCCGCCCACCTGATGGGGGAGAAGTCGCTGGGGCTGAAGGCCCTGGCCTTCTCTCGCCTGGGGGTGGAGATGACCCCTATCACCACCCTCATCGGCACCGGTGCCAAGCAGCTTACCATGGCCCAGGTGCCCATCCCCCAGGCCGCCCAGTACGCCGCCGCCGATGCCGACCTCACCCTGCGCCTCAAGGGCCTCCTGGAGGAGGAGCTACGGCGAGAGGGGCTGTGGGGGCTTTTCGGCGAGGTGGAGATGCCCCTGCTGCCCCTCCTGCTCCACATGGAACAGGCGGGCGTGCTGCTGGACCTGGGGTTGCTGCGGGAGCTTTCTTACACCCTGGGGGCGGACATTGGCCGTCTGGAGACGGAAATCTATGCCGCCGTGGGACACCGCTTCAACATCAACTCCTCCCAGCAGCTCGCTGTGGTGCTCTACGACGAGTTGGGGCTGCCCCACTCCCGGCGCACCAAGACCGGCTACTCCACCGATGCGGCGGTGCTGGAGGAGCTGCGGTCCTTCGGGGAAGGACACCCCGTCATCCCCCTACTCCTGGACTACCGTATGCTTACCAAGCTCAAGAGCACCTATGTGGACTCCCTGCCCGCCCAGGTGGACGATGAGGGCCGGGTGCACACCAGCTTCAACCAGACTGGCACCGCCACCGGCCGCCTCTCCTCCAGCGACCCCAACCTGCAGAACATCCCGGTGCGGGGGGAGTGGGGCCGGCGCATCCGCCGGGCCTTCATCGCCCCCACGGGGTCGGTGCTGTTGGCCGGGGACTACTCCCAGATTGACCTCCGGGTGCTGGCCCACCTCTCCCAGGACCCCGCCCTGCTGGCTGCCTTCCGCAACGATGAGGACATCCACACCACCACCGCCGCCCAGGTCTTCGGCCTGGACCCCGCCGCCGTCACCCCGGACATGCGCCGGGTGGCCAAGACGGTCAACTTCGGCGTCATCTACGGAATGAGCGGGTACGGCCTGGAGCAGGCTACGGACCTCTCCCGACAGGAGGCCTCCGCCTTCATCCGGGCCTACTTTGAGAAGTACCCCGGGGTGCAGCAGTACATGGACGCCACCAAAGACATGGCCCGTCAGAGGGGATATGTGGAGACCATGCTGGGCCGGCGGCGCTACATCCCCGATATCCAGTCCCTCAACCGCCAGCTCCGCGAGGCCACCGAGCGCATGGCCATCAACATGCCCGTCCAGGGCACCACCGCCGACATCATGAAGCGGGCCATGCTGGACATCAGCCGGGAGATGCAGCGACGGGGCCTCAAGAGCCAGATGCTCCTCCAGGTGCACGACGAGCTCATCTTTGAGGTGCCCCGGGAGGAGGAGTCCGAGGTGCGCAGCATCGTAACCGAGGTCATGCCCCAGGCGGTGGCCCTCTCCGTGCCCCTTAAGGCTGACATGAAAACAGGCCAGAACTGGGGGGAGATGGAGTAGTGCCGGAGCTCCCCGAGGTAGAGACCATCAAGAACGACCTGGTGCCCGCCCTGGAGGGGCGCCGCTTTATAGAGGTAGAGGTGCTTAACCCCGGCTCCGTACGCTACCCCTCCTCGGAGGAGTTCCGCCGGGGGCTGGCGGGCCGGGGGGTGTTACGGCTGGGGCGGCGGGGGAAGTACCTTATTATGTACCTGGACCAGGGTGCCCTGGTGGTGCACCTGATGATGACCGGCGGCCTGTTCCTCTCCCCCCACCCCGCCACCCGGGTCGCCTTCCTGCTGGACGACGGCACCCGCCTCTACTTCGCCGACCGCCGCAAGCTGGGGGGGCTGTGGCTGGTGGTCAACGCCGCCCAAGTGGTGGGGGAGCTGGGGCCGGAGCCTTTGGAGCCGGACTTCACCCCTCAGGTGCTGGCGGAGCGGCTGGTGGGCCGCAAGGCCCCCATCAAGGCCCTGCTCCTGGACCAGGGTTTCCTCGCCGGGGTGGGCAACATGTACGCCGATGAGGCCCTCTTCGCCGCCGGTATCCACCCCCTGCGCCGGGGCGCAGACCTCTCCCCCCAGGAGGTGGAGGCCCTGCACGGGGCCATCCGCAAGGTGCTGTTGGAGGGCATACACACCGGCGGCGCCAGCGTGGATACCTACCGGCGGCCCGACGGCTCTGCGGGCCACACCCACGACGGCTTTCAGGTGGCGCATAAGCGGGGGGAGGTGTGCCCTTGCTGCGGTACCCCCATCCGGCGCCTGGCCGTGCGCCAGCGTGGCACCTACTTCTGCCCCACCTGCCAGAAACCTTAATGTGAATTGCGTGATGCTCAGTCTGAGTCAAACGTCAAGACTTTGCCATTAAACGGAGTTTGGCCCACTTGTGGCACCGAGATGTTTAGAATAGGAAAGAGCCAAGCCTGATTCTCAAACATATAGCTAACGCATTTTTCGTCCCGCATACGGTATCTTAATCTTAAGGATGTGGTGCGTAGTCACACACCTCAAGAATGCTACAAATGAGACCCGCTCGGGTGGCAGGTGTTATGCCTGTGGTTCACCTTCGCAAACGCAAAAG
>JAZGBK010000101.1:0-3208 GCA_036476365.1 Dehalococcoidia bacterium | reverse complement strand
CCAAATAAAGAAGGTAACCCGGGTGCCGGTCATCGGCGGCGGCAAGATAAACGACCCCATCCTGGCAGAGAAGCTGGTGGCCGAAGGCAAGATGGATATAGCGGGGGTGAGCCGCCAGGCCCTGGCTGACCCTGATTTTGCCAAAAAAGCGCTGCAGGGGCGTGCTGAAGACATCCGCCGCTGCATATACTGCGATATCGGCTGTGGGGAAATCTTCTTCATGACCCGGGTGCGTTGCTCAGTGAACTACGCCTGCGGCCGGTTACCCCAGGACTATGAGCTTTCCCCTGCCCTTTCGCCGGGCCGGGTTATGGTGGTTGGGGGTGGGGTAGCCGGGATGGAGGCCGCCCGGGTGCTGGCCCTCAGGAAGCACCGGGTAGTCCTCTACGACAAGGGTGAACACCTGGGCGGCAATGTGCTGGACCTGGCAGGCAATATCCTGCGGGTGAACACCAAGGATGTGAACAGCAGCGTGGACTGGCTGTGTAACGAGCTACACAAATTGCAAGTGCCGGTGCAACTGGGGGTGGAGGTTACCCCAGAGCTGGTGGACGAGGCCCAGCCCGATATGGTGGTGCTGGCCACCGGCTCCCGCCCCTATATCCCGGACGTCCCTGGGGTCCAGGAAAAAGGGGTAATCACCCTGGATGACTATCTGAAAGGAAAGCCCGAGGTGGGCGGCACGGTCATCGTCTGGGGGGGTGATTACGGGTGCGAGCTCGCACTCTCTCTGGCCAGGCAGGGAAAGACGGTAACACTGGTCGCAGAGGGGGAGGAGCTGGGCCTCACTCCCTATATGCCACAGCCGGCCACGGCGGTGCGGCAAGGGCTGCTACTGCGCGACATGGAGGAAGCGGGGGTCAACATAAAGAAGCGCTCTCAGGTGAAACAGGTAGTCCCTGGGGGACTGGTTGTCCAGGTTGACAACCAGGAACAGACCCTGGAAGCCAACACCGTTATTGTTGCGCTAAGGAGGCTGCCTCTGGACGACCTGTTCCGAGACCTCATAGCGAAAGGAATCCCAGTGTACAGGGTGGGGGATTGCGTGGAGCCGAAGAATATCCTGGAAGCCGTGCATACTGCCTACCGGGTCGCCCGGCAGATTGAAAAAGCCCCCGGACCGGTGGTGTACTCGGTCAGGTGATTAGGGGCACACCCTCACTTTCGGGGGGGCACCCAGCCGGGGAACATGCTGTGCGCAGCACGCTACCTAACTTGTGTCACCTGCTCTATATAGCTCCTGCCTTTAGCCGCCGAGTTGGGCCTTAATCTGCTGCGCCCACTGGCGGAGCTGGGGTTCGGCCACTGAAGCCAGCACCGTATTAGCGTCGGATAGGGCCAGCTCCCTCTGCCCTTGCGACATATAGGCCAGGGCCCGGGCATAGTAAGCTCCCCACTGGCCGGAGTTCAGTTGGATGGACTGGGTGAAGTCCGCCACCGCCTCATTCATCCGGCCCTGGGCCTGGTAGGCCAGCCCCCGGAAGTAGCAACAATCGCTGTCCTGGGGGTTGAGCTCCAGTGCCCGGCTGTAGTCCCGCACCGCCGCCTCTCCGTCTCCTTTGATGTAGGAGACGCTGCCCCGGTTGCGGTAAGCCAGGGCGAAGTTGGGGTTCCCGGATATGGCGGCGGAGAAATAGGCCAGGGCCTCGTCCAGCCGGCCCGCCGTAAAGCTCTCATGTCCCCTGGCCACCAGGGCTTCCACCGTCTGTGGGGCGGCGGCCGTCTGCGGGGCGGCGGCCAGCAGGTTCTGGTAGTCCATCAGACTACGGTCAACGGTGCGGTGCTGCCAGCGGTCAAAGTGGACCACCGCCTCCAGCGGGTCCCTGGGGCGGGGGGCCGGGTCCTCCGCCGGATAGCCCAGGGGAGTAATGGCGAAGATGGTCACATCATCGGGGATGCCCAGCAGCCGCTTTATGTCCGCCTCCTGGAACAGAGGGGCGCCCATCCAGCAGGTACCCAGCCCCAGGTCAGCGGCGGCCAGCAGCAGGTTCTCCATGGCGGCGGCCACGCTCTCCACATCAAACAGAAAGGCACCCTGGTCGTACTCCTGCTTCACATAGGTCCGCTTGCGGTGCAGGCAGGCCACGATGTATGCCGGGGCCTGGGGCAGGGTAGAGTACACTTCCTGCATGCGCTGGTCCAGCTGGCTGCCACTGACCGGTTGGGTGGAGGCCTCGGAGAACACGGTGCGGTGAGCACCCAGGATGAGGTCCGCCAGCCGCTGCCTGACCTCCGGCTCTCGCACGACGATGAAGTCCCAGGGCTGGCCGTTGACGGCACTGGGCGCCCACAGGGCAGCTTCAAGCACCGCCATCACCTTCTCCTCCTCCACAGGGTAAGGCTGGTACTGGCGGATGCTCCGCCGCTTCTTTATGGCTGCCAGAGTTTCCATGGCCCTCTCTTTCTTCAGTTACTGCCTCTTGTAGTTTCCGTTTCATACGACATCTTGTCAAGCAGGGTATGGGGAGGCCGCCTACCGGGCATTACCTGCTGCCTGCTCACCGGGGTAGATAACCGGGGGCTTCCCTCCCCACCTATTGCCCACAGGAATGTGGTACGAAGCGGCGTTGGAAATCCCGCTTTTACAAGATATTGACAAGTGTCGGCACGGTGACTATAATGAGGCGCAGTTTTTGCCAAGCATAAGGAGGAGAGACTATGAGGAGAATTGGAAGCTGGCGCAGCCTGTTCCTGGTGGCCATGGCGCTGGCATTGGTGCTACCGCTGGCAGCGTGCGGCGGAGAAACCGCCACCCCGGCCCCGGTACCGACTGCCGCCCCGGCACCGACGGCCGCCCCGGCCCCGACTGCCGCCCCGGCACCGACTGCCGCCCCGGCACCATCCGGCCCGGCCATCGTGCCGGTGGCCCAGCCCATGGTGCTCAAGATGGGCTCCCCCTTCCCCCCACCCCCGGCCACCATGTCTATGGGCATAGACTACTTTGAGAAGCAGATAACCGAGCGCACCGGGGGCAAGATAACTTTTGAGAACTTCTGGGGGGCCTCCCTGGTTTCTCCGGGAGAGGTGCTGGATGCGGTGCAGAAGGGAGTGGCAGACATAGTCCCGGCAGTGTGGCTCTACGCCCCGGGCAAGGTGCCCCTGGGCACCTTTGAGTACGCCTTCGCTTTCCGCCCTTCGGACCATGAGATGCTGGTGAATGCCAAGAGGACGATGTACAATACCATGCCCGCCTTCCACCAGGAGCTGG
>JAZGBK010000100.1:0-2077 GCA_036476365.1 Dehalococcoidia bacterium | reverse complement strand
TCACTCACCGCCGCCGGTGGTGTAAAATTGAGGCATACTGGCTTTACAGGAGGGGAAAGATGCCTGGAGCGCTGGATGGAATCCGGATTCTGGAGATGGCGGTGTGGCATGCCGGCCCCGGCGCTACCCTCATGCTCTCCGATATGGGCGCCGAGGTGGTCAAGATAGAGCAGCCCGGTGTCGGCGACCCCATGCGGGGCCTGGTGCGGCTGGAGGGGGCGGATATCCTCAACCCCCAGGGGCTCACCGACCTGGCCTTTGAAATCCCCAACCGCAACAAGAAGTCCATCACCGTGGACCTCACCAAGCCCCGGGGACGGGAAATTATCTACAAGCTCATCCCCAAGTTCGATGTCTTCATGCAGAACTTCCGTCCCGGCGTGGCCGCCCAGCTGGGCATGGACTATGAGAGCCTGAAGAAACACAACCCCAGGCTCATCTACGCCAATGTCTCCGGCTACGGGCCCAAGGGGCCGGACAGCGGTGCCCGGGGCCAGGACTATATCGGCCTGGCCCGCTCCGGCATGATGACGGCGGCCTACGATTCCGACCCCAACCAGCTCCCTCACATGGCCCCCGGCATGGCCGACCAGATGACCTCGGTCACCCTGTGCTGGGGCATTCTGGCCGCCCTGCTGGCCCGGGAGAGGCAGGGAGTCTCCCAGGAGATACATGTCTCCATAGCGGGCAGCATGGTCAACCTGCAGCTCTTCCGCACCATGGCCAGCCTGTTCCTCAACCAGGAGTTCCCGCCCCGCAAGCGCACCGAGATGGCCAACCCCCTGTACAACCACTACCGCTGCAAGGACGGCAAGTGGGTGGCCCTGGCGGTGCTGGCCTCCGACCGGGTGTGGCCCGTGCTGTGCGAGTGCCTGGGCATGACCGAGCAGGTGGACGACCCCCGCTTCAACAGCACCCCGAACCGGGCCGAGAACTGCCGCGAGCTCATTGCCATCATGGACCGCGTCTTCGCCACCAAGGACCGGGACGAGTGGATGCAGATACTGCGCCAGCGCCGGCGCATCATCTGCTCCCCGGTGCAGAACATCCTGGAGCTGCCCCAGGACCCGCAGATGACCGAAAACAGCTATATCGTGGACTATGACCACCCCACCCTGGGCAACACCAAGACGGTGGGCTTCCCGGTGACCTTTACCCAGACCCCGTGCGCCATCCAGGGCCCCGCTCCCCAGTTCGGCCAGCACACCGAGGAGGTGCTGCTGGAGCTGGGTGACTATACCTGGGATGACATTGCCCAGCTCAAGGAAGAAGAGGCCATTTAGCCTGGAACGGGTACCGCCCGGGCAGGGAATCACCCAGGGCCTTCCCATCCTCCACATCGGCCCCGTACCTGCCTTCCACCCCGAGTCCTGGGACTTCCGGGTGGGGGGGCTGGTGGGGAGCAATCTGGTGCTGAGCTGGGAGGAGTTCAACCGGCTGCCCATGGTCACCGTCACCGCCGACTTCCACTGTGTCACCGGCTGGTCACGGCTGGATGTGGCCTGGGAGGGGGTGGCCTTTTCCACCATCGCCTCGCTGGCCTGCCCCGCGCCGGAGGCGCAGTTCGTCCTGGTCCACGCCGAGCACGGCTACACCACCAACCTCCCCTTGAGTGACCTCAAGCAGGACGATGTCCTCTTGGCCCTGAAGCTGGAGGGGAGGCCCCTGGAGGCGGAGCACGGCGGCCCCCTGCGCCTGGTGGTGCCCAAGAAATACGCTTACAAGGCCGCCAAGTGGGTGCGGGGGGTGGAGTTCCTGAGAGAAGAGGTGCTGGGCTACTGGGAGGCCCGGGGCTACAGCAACACCGCCGACCCGTGGACCGAAGACCGCTACTCCTCCCCGGGATAGAGCGGCCGGTATAGGGCTCGCATGGACTACGCAGAGGCCCAGCGCTATATACTGAGCCTTACCGACTACGAGAAAATCCCCGGTGCCTTCGCCGCCGCCAACTTCGACCCCCGGCGCATGGAGGCCCTGCTCCGGCCCCTGGGCGACCCCCACCGCTCCGGTAGCTTCGTCCACATCGCCGGTAGCAAGGGCAAGGGTAGCACCGCCGTCATGATAGCCGCGGCCCTCA
>JAZGBK010000010.1:0-3650 GCA_036476365.1 Dehalococcoidia bacterium | reverse complement strand
GTCCGGCCACGCGGGGCACCTGCCCCACCTGCGGCACCAAGGTCTTCCGCATCGGCTCACCATAGGACAGGCGAGTTGGTGAAGGAGGGGAGGTGAACCGTGAGGAGTTCCTGAACAGGCTACGCGACCTCACCGGCGAGTTCATCCTGCTGGCGGAGAAGGTCAGGGAGTTGGGAGAGGAGGGGGTGGCGGAGCACCTGGAGGTGGCCCGGAGCTTCATGGTGGCAGCAGCCGGGCGGTTGGAGCCGCCCTGGCGTTGACCCATGAATGGAGGAAGTGAGCAAAATCGGGCAGAGTCTTCGTCGTCAACTTTTCCGGGGGTTTGCCCTGGGTCTGCTCGTGGTCGTCCCGGCGGTCGTCCTAATCGTAACCGTGGCCGCCACCTTCGGCTACGTTGCGAACAGCAACAACGGCAGCAGTATGGAGCCTACTTTGAGTGATGGCGATGCCATTTGGGTGAAGCGGGTGGACCTGGCCGAGGTGAGGGTTGGGGACATTCTGGTGGCCATCCAACGCCCCGGCGAGGAGCCGATAGGCCACCGGGTGGTAAGCGTGGACCCCCTGCCGGGGGGTGGCTATCGTATGGTGACCAAGGGTGACGCCAACCGCTGGGCTGAGGAGTGGGAAGCGGAGCCAGGCCAGACGGTCGGAGTCGCCGTCGCCCACGTCCCCTTCGTAGGCTACCTAGTGCGCTTTGCGCACACCCTGGCCGGTAGAATTGTGCTACTGGTGACTGTAGCTGCGCTGGTGCTGGCCCTGGCGCTGATGCGCAGGCGGCGAGTTACCCAAACGGGCTAATCCCTGACCCCAAAAGGGTTAGTCCTCACCGGCCCCCGAAATCATCCTTTTGCTGGATACGCTAAGCCTGTAGCGCCTGCTAACATCGGGACAGACTTTCCAACGGAGGTGAGGTATGGTGAGGAATAAGCAGAGGCAGCGGGGTTTCACCCTGATTGAGCTGCTCATCGTGGTGGCCATCCTGGCCATACTGGTGGTGATAGTCGTCCCCAACGTGGACCGGTTCCTGGATCGGGACGAGGGTGAAGTCGAGTTGCCCGAGTTGCACAAGGTGCAATTGGCGGTCATCGCCATGATGACCGATAGCGGCCTTAGCGAAATACCAGTCCCGGTAGTAGCGGCCACTGGTGACATGACCGCCTTCCCCGATGCCACCACAAAGTTGGACGCTACCAACCTGTCCTACGTCCTGTGGCAGGCCGACCCGGATGGAGACCCTGCCACTCCGAAAGTCAACCATACGACCCTCGAGCAGACTACCTACTGCTACACCGTGACCGGCGACGGCAGCGTAACTCAGACCGGCGACAAATGGGATCCGGGCGCCAATACCTGTGCACCCTAACCAGCCGTCCCACTGGTTAGCCACGGGCCGCTCCGGTGGAGGCCGCCTCCCCCGCACCGGGGCGGTCATTTTGTGGAGGCATCATCATGAACACTGAACGGCGACTTCTTGATGTCATACTCCATACCCTGCTCGGCCCCTGCCCCATCTGCGGGCGGTGGACTCAGGACCGGCGCTACAAGCGGGAAATGGCCCGCCTGCACTGCCAAATCCGCCGGCTTCGCCGCCGTTCCGTGACCATGGAATGCAGGGACTGCCGCCTTCACTTTACGGTTACCTTTCACTCCCTGATTCAGGCCCTCCGCAACAAAGCGGCCACCAACACCACCAGAGACGAAAGGATCCGCTTCGAGGCATGGGCTGAGCAGGTGGCCGCCATGACCCCACCACCGGACACCAGGGGGCGCAGAAAAGGGGAGAGCGATGAACCGTGAAGAGCTGGCGGAGAAACTCCATGACCTCACCGGCGAGCTGATGTCGCTGGAGACAAACGCCAGGGAGCTGGGGGAGGGTGGGGTGGCGGAGCACCTGGAGGTGGCCCGGAGTTTCCTGGTAGCAGCAGCCGGGCGGATGGAGCCGCCCCTGCGTTAACCCAACTGGGCAGTGTTGGGGTCGTGGGAGAGTGGGGCGGTGGACAAAAAGAGAAACCGCCCCTAATGTTAAGTTAGGGGCGGTCGGCCCAGATAGCGAAGCCGCGGGGGACGGTGGTGGCCGCCGGGCGGACCGGAGGGGGGCCTGGGGGGCGAAGCCCCCCACATAGCAAACGCCCCTCTCTTGGCGCTGGCGGCCCCTGGAGCGGCCGGGGGCGACGGGGTGTGGCCATCCCAGGGGGGGATGCCCCTTAACCCTGGGCTTGAAAAACGCCGCTCCGGGCACAAAAGGGGGGCCGGGCCAGCGGCCCCCTGGCAAAATCCTGTCTATCCTGCTATTGTGGTAAAGCCTGGGGGGCCAGGAGGGCGTGGCGAGGAAAAGGTGGAGCTGCTGCCCGGCCGGCCTGAAAAAGGCAGCCGTGCCACCGTGTAAGCCCCACCAGGCAAGGCAAAAAAGGGGCCGGGCCCGCTGTGGGCCCGGCCCCTCATACCAAACTCCTACCGAACTCCTACCCCATCCCCATGTTGAGAGTATTTCCTTTTCTTTCTGGTTGGCGTTTCTAAGACCATGAGTATATTCCAGCCAGTCACCGAAGTCGTAAATCCAGGGTATCCTTTGGCCGGGACTGAGGGAGAGGTCTTTGAGTCTGGCCTGCCTCAGCCTGCGGTCAAGCTGCCTTAACGTGGCATGGCGGGGGACTTCAATCTGGTGCCAGCTCGCCCGCCGTCTCTTGTCGGCACATTTGGCAGCCAGCTTGGACCTGTAGCTCACGTCTCTTTGCCTCGCTGGTGGGCGGGGTGCCGCTTGCCCAATCTCCCCGGTGGCCGGCAGCGTGGACTCTATGATGTTCATCTCCTTTCCCATTCCACCGCCCGGGGAGTGTCGGGGGGCCAGGAGTCCGGCCCTTTGCCCCCCCACACCCGTCTACTTATATTCGGCTGGCACGCCTCCCCGGTTTCGCCCCAGCCGCTGGGCCAGGGCCTCTATCCAGGCATCGTCAAAGAGGCGGGCTCCGGAGGGAGTGTACTTAGTGGGTGGCGGCACCACCCCCTTGTGGAGCCACCCTTTCAGGGTTCCGGGGCGGACACCCAGTCTTTCGGCGGCCCCTTGTAGAGTTAGGAGGCCACCGGTGTCCAGCAAGCTTGGTCTTCCCATATGTCCCCTTTCGGGAGCATTATACGGCCATTAGCACCCGCTGTCAACGGTTTGCAGCCGAATCGGGGATCCGCCCCCCACCGTTGAACCGCCAGGTGGCCGGTGCCACCCTCTCACACACCCCGTTCCTCTGCCTTTTGCAGAGGGTGCTGTGCACCTGCCGGTTGAAGTTCTTGATGTCCCGGGCAAGGGGTGGGTAGGAGGCCGCCACCAGCCGGCAGATTTCCTTCTCGTGCAGGGGGACAGGGCTTTGCTCCAGGACCACGCAGATGGCCTTGTAGACCGTCACCCTGAGAGGGGGCAGCTGGACATCGTGGGCAAGGGCGGAGCTCAGCCTGTGCCCGGAGCGGGGAGTGGCGATGCCCATCCTCCTCCTCCACCAGTGCAGGTAGGACCGCTCCGCCTCGGTCAGCGTCTCGCCAATCATCATCTTGCGGGCGATGCCCAGTATCCTGGGGCCGCAGCGCTCCAGCCACATGCCGGCGTCTAACTGGGCGTCCAGGTCAGCCTCAGGGGCGGCCAGGGTCTCCCACAGCTCCCG
>JAZGBK010000001.1:0-5098 GCA_036476365.1 Dehalococcoidia bacterium | reverse complement strand
GCCGGGGCCGACCACTTCTGGTTAGGCTTTGAGGATGTCCTGGGCAGCCGCATAGCCCGTTTTTTCGCCCAATATCTATCTTAGGCCCCTGGGGGCCAGGGACGTAGCCACCGGAGATATCTACCGGGTGGGCGGGAAAACAATGGCTGGTAAACAGTCTGTTTGGGGTCTTGCCTTTGACCACATACTCTGTTACAGTCAAGCTGTGATATACCTGGGGACATCTGGGTATAACCACGATGAGTGGGTGGGCACCTTCTATCCCCCGGAGATGCCCAGGCGGGACTGGCTGTCCCACTACAGCCAGCAGTTCAACGCTTGCGAGATAGACTTTACCTTCCACACCATCCCCTCCCCGTCGCTGGTGGACTCATTGGTGCGCAAGTCCAGCCCCGGCTTTCAGTTCGCCATCAAGGCCCACCGCGATATGACGCATGTACGGCGGGGCAACGACAGGGTCTTCCGGGACTTCTCCAGGGCACTGGAGCCCCTCAGGCGGAGCGGCAAGTTAGGCTGCGTGCTGGCCCAGTTCCCGGTAACCTTCAACTACACCCGCGAGAACCTGGACTATATATTCCTGTTCCGGGAGCGGTTGGGGGGGCTGCCGCTGGTGACCGAGTTCCGCCACGAGAGCTGGCAACAGTCCTCGGCGGTGGAGGCGCTCCGCCGCCAGCGTATCAGCCAGTGCTGGCTGGACACCCCTCCGTTCCTGCGCCAGCGGCTGTCTCCCGGGCAGACTGGCGACCCCATGGTCTATGTGCGCCTGCAGGGGGTAGAGGCAGACTACCCCCGGCTGCCGGAGCTCCAGGAGCTGCCCCACCGGGTAGAGAAGACCTTTATCTTCACCCACAACCGGGTGTGGGAGCAGGCCCTGCGGGCCGTCCAGAGGCTCAAGAACTTGCTGAGTGGAGATAACCCCACAGATGAAACGGGAACTGGCCTTCTTTCTCCCCGCCCTGGGAGTGGGCGTCGCTGACCAGCTTTCCAAGCTGTGGGTCCGCTCTTACCTATCCCTGGGGGAGTCCGTGCCACTGCTGGGGCCGGTGCGGCTCACCCACGTAGGCAATCCAGGTGCAGTCTTCGGGCTGCCGGCCCACCCCCTGGTCCTCACCGGGTTCGTCGCCGCCATCATACTGGTGCTGCTTATCTGGTACCGTCAGCCGTATTTCGACGGGTGGCTGATGAGGCCGGTGCTGGGCGCGTTGCTGGGGGGTGGGGTGGGTAACCTCATTGACCGGATCCGCCTGGGATATGTTACCGACTTCGTTGACCTCCAGGTGTGGCCCGTGTTCAACCTGGCCGACTCCGTCATCGTGGTCGGGACCATGGCCCTAATGTATACCCTCATCTTCCGCAGGAGGTAGCCTCATGGAGAGGTTCACCGCTGGCGAGGATGGCGGGCGGCTGGACCGCTTCCTGGCTGTGGCGGCGGGGGTGCCGCGCTCCCAGGTCCACCGGCTGGTGGTAGAGGGGCTGGTAATGGTTAACGGCGAAGCGGCCCGCCCCGCCCAGAGGCTGCGCCCCGGCGACCGGGTGGAGGTGAGGTGGCCCGAGCCCCCACCTCCTCACCCTACCCCAGAGCCATTGCCCCTGGAGATAGTGTACGAGGACGAGCACCTGATTGTGGTGGACAAGCCCCCGGGGCTGACGGTGCACCCCGCCCCCGGCCACCCCCGGGGCACCCTGGTCAACGCCCTGCTGGCCCGCTATCCCGACCTGGCAGCCCTGGAGGGGGACCGGCCCGGCATCGTCCACCGCCTGGACCGGGATACCTCCGGCCTGATTCTGGTGGCCCGCACCGAGGCCGCCCGGCAGCACCTGGTGGCGCAGCTCAAGGGGCACCGGGTGGTGAAGCGCTACCTGGTACTGGTGCGGGGGCGTCTGGAGCCCGCCGAGGGTGCCATAGAGGGCCCCATCGCCCGCCACCCGCGGCACCGCCAGCGGATGGCGCTGGTGGCCGGGGGCCGGGAGGCCCGCACCGGCTACCGGGTGCTGCGCTACCTGGACGGCTATACCCTGGTGGAGGCCACCCCGGTGACGGGGCGCACCCACCAGATTCGGGTGCACCTCTCGGCAGCGGGCTACCCGGTGGTGGGCGACCGCACCTACGGCGTCGGCTCCCCACACCTGAGCCGGCAGTTCCTCCACGCCGCCTACCTGCGCCTGCGCCACCCCGCCAGCGGAGAGGAGGTGGAGTTCCAATCTCCCCTCCCTCCCGACCTGTCCTCCGCCCTGGAGCACCTGGGGGGCCTGTAGGGGCGGGGCAAGCCCCGCCCGCCGGGGGGCCTGGGGGGTGTAACCCCCCAGATATGAATCTCTCGGGCTGGGGATGGGAAAGAACAAACTCGCTCCACAACCCCCAGGTTTGCCCCCCCTGGGGCGGGGTGATAGAATGGGGCAATATGGTCAGGGTCAGGTTCGCCCCCAGCCCCACCGGCTTCCCCCACATCGGCAACCTGAGGACGGCCCTCTTCAACTGGCTCTTTGCCCGCCACCACGGCGGCGTCTTCATCCTGCGCATTGAGGACACCGATGTCGCCCGCAAGGTGGAGGGAGCCGAGGAGGCCATCCTCAGCAGCCTGCGCTGGCTGGGGCTGGACTGGGACGAGGGGCCTTTCTTCCAGTCGGAGCGGCTGCCCCTCTACCAGCAGGCCGCCAAGGAGCTGGTGGAGAAGGGCCACGCCTACCACTGCTTCTGCTCCACGGAGCGGCTGGACGAGATGCGCCGGGAGCAGGTGCGCCGCAAGCTGCCCCCCGGCTACGACCGCCTGTGCCGCAACCTGAGCGCAGCCCAGCGTGAGGAGTCCCTGGCTAAAGGCATCACCCCCGTGGTGCGTTTCCGCATCCCCCTGGAGGGCCAGACCCGGTTTAATGACCTGGTCAAGGGGCCGGTGACCTTCAACAACCGCACCCTGGATGATTTCATCCTCCTCAAGGCGGACGGCTTCCCCACCTACCACCTGGCCAACATCGTGGACGACCACGACATGGGCATTACCCATGTGCTGCGGGCCGACGAGTGGCTTTCCAGCACCCCCCGCCACCTGCTGCTGTACGGGGCCTTCGGCTACCAGCCTCCCGAGTTCGTCCACCTGCCCATGATACTGGGGGAGGACCGCTCCAAGCTCTCCAAGCGCCACGGGGCGGTATCGGTGACCGAGTTCCGGGAGCAGGGCTACCTGCCCCAGGCCATGACTAACTTCATGGCCCTGTTAGGGTGGTCGCTGGACGACCGCACAGAGATGTTCACCTTGGAGGAGCTAGTGAGCCACTTCTCCATAGAGCGCCTGTCCCGGACGGGGGCGGTGTTCAACCTGGAGAAGCTGCAGTGGATGAACGGGGTGTACCTGCGCCAGCTGAGCGTGGAGGAGTTCGTGGACCTGGCGTTGCCCTACCTGGAGCGGAACCTGCCCCCCTCGGTACCCCGCCCCATAGACCGGGGCTACCTGCTGCGAATGGCCCCCTTCCTCCAGGAGCGGGCCCGCACCCTGGAGGGGGTTACAGAACTGGCCGACTTCTTCTTCCTGCTGACCGGGGTGGACTACGAGACCGGCCCCCTGCTCGGGGGGATGCAGAAAGAGGTGCGGAAGCAGGGGAAAGACCCCGCCGGGGCCGCCCCCCTGGCCCGGGGTGCCCTGGAAGCATCCGCGACAGCCATAGAGCGTGCCGCCGACTTTGAGCCTGAGGCCCTGGAGGCGACCTTCCGCTCCCTGGGGGAAGGGCTGGGGCTGGGTGCGGGGGCCTTCTTCGGGCTGCTGCGGGTGGCCCTCACCGGCCGCACCGCCTCCCCGCCCCTGTTTCACACCATGTCCATCCTGGGCCGTGACAAGTGCCTGGCGCGGCTGGCGGCCGCCCAGCAAAAGCTCCCCGCCTGAGCGCTCTCCTCCTCATCGCCTTATAATGGACAGTGAGATGCCCACCGAGCACACCCCCATGCGGCAACAGTACCTGCGCATCAAGGAGCGCTACCCCGGCGCTATCCTCCTCTTCCGCCTGGGCGACTTCTACGAGGCCTTTGACGAGGACGCCTCCCTGGTGGCCCGGGAGCTGGAGATTACCCTCACCTCCCGCATTATGGCCAAGGGCTCCCGGGTGCCCATGGCCGGCATCCCCCACCACGCCCTGGACCACTACCTGGGCCGGCTGGTGGGCAGGGGCCACAAGGTGGCCATCTGCGAGCAGCTCACTCCTCCCGGCAAGGGCCTGGTGGAGCGGGATGTGGTGCGGGTGGTCACCCCCGGCACGGTGGTGGAGCCGGGCCTGCTCTCGGAACGGCGGAACAACTACCTGGCGGCGGTGGCCGTCCTTCCCGTACGGGAAGGAGGCGAGGAGGCGGGTATCGCCTATGCCGACATCACCACCGGGGAGTTCACTGCCACCCAGCTTCCCGTATCGGAGGCCGCCGCCGAGTTGGAGCGGCTGGCACCCGCCGAGGTCCTGGCCCCCCCGGACTGCCCCTTCCCCCTCCCCGATACCCCCACCACCCACCCCGATGAGGCCTGGTTTGACCCCCAGGATGCCGCCACCACCGTTCTGGAGCACTTCGGCGCCGCCACCCTGGAGCCTTTCGGGCTGGCGGGCCTCCCCCTGGCCACCACCGCCGCCGGGGCCATCCTCCGCTACCTGAGCGAGACGCAGAAGGCGGCCCTTAGCTGCCTCACCCGGCTCTCCACCTACTCCACCGCCGGGTTCATGGCCCTGGACACCGCCGTGCTGCGCCACCTGGAGGTGTTCCAGGGGCTGCGCCCCGGTGCCCCCTCGCTGCTCTCGGTGATAGACCTCACCCACACCGCCATGGGGGGCCGCCTGCTGCGGGGGTGGCTGGGCCAGCCCCTGCTAAATGTGTCGGCCCTTGAGCGCCGCCAGGAGGCGGTGGCCTGGTTCCACGGCCACGGCCAGGAGCGGGCGCAGGCCGTGTCGCTGCTCTCGGGGATGCCCGACCTGGAGCGGCTCACCGGCCGGGCACGGGTGGGCACCATCCTCCCCCGGGAGCTGCTGGCCCTGAAGGAGGGTCTGGAGGCCGTGCCCAAGTTGGTGGAGGTGGTGCCCCGAGAAATCGGAGTGCCCGGTAAGCTGGACCCCTGCCCCGAGGTGGGTG